>CAMLJA010000014.1 GCA_946480065.1 uncultured Thermomonas sp.
CGCGCGCGCGCGGCCTGCGCCGCCTGGTCCAGCGCGCCGCCGGCCTGCGCGGCGTCGGCCAGCCGCTCCTCGCCCAGGCGCGCGCGCGCGCGCAGCTGCACGATCAGCTCGGTGCGCGAGGCCAGGTCGTCCTCGTCCGCGCGCCCGTTCGCCAGCTGGTGGGCCAGCGCGGCGGCGTCCTCGGCGTGGTAGCCGACC
The DNA here is from genome assembly GCA_946480065.1 of uncultured Thermomonas sp. Next base: position 199 of record CAMLJA010000014.1, read on the forward strand.
TGCCCCAGGGCGTCCTCCACCCGCGCGACGAAGGCCGGCTCGGCGTGCCGGCCCGGGTCCACCGCGGCTTCGACGATGGCGCGGGTATCCGCCAGCAGCTCGCGCCAGGCGTCGGAGTCCTCGCCGTTGCGCAGCAGCGCCAGCGCCAGCACGTCGGCCCACGCCTGTTCCAGCAGGATGACGTGGAAACGCGGCAGCGGGCGGCCGGCGACCAGCCGCGCGATCTCGTCGTTGGCGCGGCGGCGGGCCAGCCCCAGCCGCTCGCGCCCGCGCGCGGCCTCCACCTGGCGGCGCTCGGCCATCTCGTTCTTGCGCGAGATCGCCTGCAGCCCGCCCTGCAGCGCGTGGTTGGCCGCCACGAAGGTGTCGTTGCCGGCGTCCGGGTCCTCCAGCACGGTGCCCACCGCGCGCTGCAGCAGTCCCAGCCACTGCGGGTCGAGGTCGTCCTCGTCCAGCCAGCGCGCGCCGGCCAGCGAGACCGCACCCACAAGCTTGCGCGCCGGGTGCTCGGCATCGACGAAGAAGCGGTGGTCGCGCAGCGCCAGCTGCAGCAGCGGCAGCCGCAGGCGGTTGACCAGGGCTTCGCCCACGCTGCCCTTGCGCAGTTCCCGTTGCAGCTGGGCCAGGAACAGGCCCAGCAGTTCGAAGCCGTCGCTGTCGGCATCGGCCAGCGCGACCCCGTGGCCGTGCGCCTGGCGGCCCTGCGCCAGCAGCGCCTGCAGCGCCTCGGCCAGCGCCAGCGGCTTGCCCTCGCCGCGCTGCCGCCGCAGCGCCGACAGGACTTCGTCGCGCGACAGCGGCTCGCGGGTGCGCTCGTCGCCTGGCCGCTGGCGCAGCTTCGCCAGCAGCTGGCGGCGCCTGGCCAGCAGCTGCTGGAGCTGGGTGAATTCCACGTCGGCCTCGCTCCTGGCGCGCACCGGCGGCGCGGCGCTGGCGATGGGGCTGGGCGCCGCGGCCTGTGCCTGCGCGTGCGCCTGCGTTGGCGGCGGCCTGGCGGGCGCCGCCGCCGTCGGGCGGGCGCCGGCTTCGCGGCGGATCCGCACCGGCACGAAGCTCAGGTGCGGCAGCACGCCATCGGCGGCCAGCCGGGCGTTCAGCGCTTCCAGCAGGGTCGGGTAGTGCGCCATCGCGACCTTCTCGAACTGGCGGTACACCACCAGCCGCGCCTCGGTCCCGAGGCCAAGCCCTTCGCAGGCCATGCGCATCGCGTGGCACAGCGCGTTGGGCCCGACCGCCAGGTGCTCCGCATCGAACGCCGGCGCGCCGGCCAGCACGCCGTAGCGGTGTCCCAGCAGCTGCAGGGCCAGGCTGTTCCGCGTCTCGGCGCGCGCCGCGATGCTGGCCAGCACGCTGCCTTCGTCCATCTCCAGGTCGTCGACCAGGCTCAGGCCACCGCTGGGCGCGCGCAGTTCCTCCAGCGGCCGCGTCACCCGCGGCGCGTGCAGCTGCGCCAGCGCGGCCTCCAGGTCGGCCAGCACGCCCGGCGCCAGCGACGGGCCGCGGTCGCGCAGCAGGCGCGCGCCCTCCAGCAGGGTGTTGCTCGCGGCCGGGCTGCGCACGCCGTCCGCCTGCCGGCCCAGCGCCAGCTCCGCTTCCTGCAGCACGACCTGCAGCTGCCGGCCCAGCTCCGTGCCCGCGATCTGCAGCTGGTTCTGCAGCGCCTGCAGGACCCGTCGCGGGAACGTGGCCTGCGCCAGCGTCTTCGGCGGATCCTGGGCATGGGACGTGGCGGCCATCGACGCTCCCTGTGCAACGGTATCCGCCGCATAGTAGGGGTTGCGCAATGCCCCCACAATGCGGCCCGTTCAGGCGGTGGGCTCAGTCGAGGAAGAGCGCCATCACGTCGTTGGCGAAGCGCCGGCCCAGTTCGGTCGGCCGCAGCCAGGCCGGGTCGGGTTCCAGCCAGCCGCGCGCGCGGGCATCGGCCAGCCGGCCGGCGATGGCGGCCAGCGGCAAGCCGGTGCGCGCCTCGAACAGCGCCGCCGGCACGCCATCGTTCAGGCGCAGCGCATTGAGCATGAAGTCGAACGGCAGCCGCTGCGGGGTCAGCACCTCGTCGCCGCCGATCGCCGCGGCGGTCCCGGCCTTGGCCAGGTAGTCGGTGGGATGCTTCACCTTCCAGCGGCGCAGCACCCGCTGTTCGGCGCCCAGGGTGAGCTTGCCGTGCGCGCCGGCGCCGATGCCCAGGTAGTCGCCGAAGCGCCAGTAGTTGAGGTTGTGCGCGCACTGGCGCCCCGGGCGGGCGTAGGCGCTGATCTCGTACTGGGCGAAGCCGGCGTCGGCCAGCCGGGCCTGGCAGGCCTCCTGCATGTCCCAGGCGCCGTCCTCGTCGGGCAGGCCCTGCGGCGGGCGCGCGGCGAACACGGTGTTCGGCTCCAGCGTGAGCTGGTAGTGGCTGAGGTGGGTGGGCGCCAGCGCCAGCGCGCGCTCCACGTCGTCCAGCGCCATCGCCAGGGCCTGGCCCGGCAGCGCGTACATCAGGTCGAGGTTGAGGTTGTCGAAGCCGGCGTCCTGCGCCGCCTTGACCGCGCGTTCGGCGTCGCCGCTGGAGTGGATCCGGCCCAGCCGCCGCAGGCAGCCGTCGTCGAAGCTCTGCACGCCGAAGCTGAGCCGGTTCACGCCGGCCGCGCGGTAGCCGGGGAACGGGCCGTGTTCGACCGTGCCGGGATTCGTCTCGAGGGTGATCTCGACGTCCGGGGCGAAGCGCAGCCGCGCGCTGGCCTGCTGCAGGAAGCGGTCGATCGCCTCCGGCGGGAACAGCGAGGGCGTGCCGCCGCCGAAGAACACGCTGTGGACCACGCGGCCCCAGGCCAGCGGCAGGTCGGCATCGAGGTCGGCGACCAGCGCATCGACGTAGGCGTCGAACGGCAGTGCGCCCTTGCCGGCGTGCGAATTGAAGTCGCAGTACGGGCATTTGCGCACGCACCACGGCAGGTGCACGTAGAGCGAGAGAGGTGGCGTGGTCAGCATGGTTCGTGACGTAGGAGCGGCTCCAGCCGCGACCGGTGGGCCGGCATGCGGCCGGCGCGTGGCTATCCCAGCAATTCCCGCAGCCGGGCCAGCGCCAGGCCGCGGTGGCTGTCGCGGTTCTTGACGTCGGCGGGCAGTTCGGCGGCGCTGCAGCCGTGCGCCGGCGAGAAGAACACCGGGTCGTAGCCGAACCCGCGGTCGCCGCGGCGTGCCGCCAGGATGCGGCCCGCCCATTCGCCCTGGGCGATCAGCGGCATCGGGTCGTCGGCGTGGCGCACCAGCGCCAGCACGCAGACGAAGCGCGCGCCGCGGGCGTCGTCTGGCACGCCTGCGAGCGCGTGCAGCAGCTTGTCGATGTTCGCCTCGCTGTCGCCGTGGCGGCCGGCGTAGCGCGCCGAGTACAGGCCGGGCGCCCCGTCCAGCGCGTCCACGCACAGGCCGGAGTCGTCGCCGAGGGCGGGCAGGCCGGTGGCGCGGGCGGCGTGGCGGGCCTTGAGGATGGCGTTCTCCACGAACGACAGCCCGGTTTCCTCGGCGTCGCCGACGCCGAAGTCGGACTGCGCGCGCAGCACGAAGCGGTCGCCGAGCAGGTCGCGCAGCTCGTCCAGTTTGCCGGCATTGCCGCTGGCGAGGACCAGTTCCATCGCGGCGGGCTCAGGCAGCGGCGAGGGCGGCCCGCTGCGCGGCGAACAGCTCGGCGCAGCCCTTTTCGGCCAGCGCCAGCAGCGCGTCCAGTTCGTCGCGGCGGAAGGCGTGGCCCTCGGCGGTGCCCTGCAGCTCGATGAAGCCGCCGCCGTCGTTCATCACCACGTTCATGTCGGTGTCGCAGCCGCTGTCCTCGGGATAGTCGAGGTCGAGCACCGGCACGCCGGCGAAGATGCCCACCGACACCGCGGCCACCGCGCCCACGATGGGGTCCTTGGCGATGTCCTTGCGCGCCTGCAGCCAGCGCACGGCGTCCACCAGCGCGACGTAGGCGCCGGTGATCGCGGCGGTGCGGGTGCCGCCGTCGGCCTGCAGCACGTCGCAGTCCAGGGTGATGGTGCGCTCGCCCAGCGCCGCGCGGTTCACGCAGGCGCGCAGGCTGCGGCCGATCAGGCGCTGGATCTCCAGCGTGCGGCCGCCCTGCTTGCCGCGCGCGGCCTCGCGGTCGCCGCGGGTGTGGGTGGCGCGCGGCAGCATGCCGTATTCGGCGGTGACCCAGCCTTCGCCCTTGCCGCGCAGGAAGCCCGGCGCGCGGTTCTCCACGCTGGCGGTGCACAGCACCCGGGTGTCGCCGAAGGCCACCAGCACCGAGCCCTCCGCGTGCCGGGTGAAGGCGCGCTGGATGGAAATCGGGCGCAGCTGGTCGGGCGCGCGGCCACTGGGGCGGGCGAAGGGCATCGGCGGTCCGGAAAAAGCGGGAGCGGTAGACTACCATCCAGCCTCCCTCGCACCGGCCATCCGCATGATCCGCAGCATGACCGCCTTCGCCGCCGGCGAACGCGCCACCGAGTGGGGCGTGCTGGGCTGCGAGCTGCGCGCGGTCAACCACCGCTTCCTGGAGCTCGGGCTGCGCCTGCCTGAGGAGCTGCGCGCACTGGAGCCGCTGCTGCGCGAGCGGGTGGCGGCGCGCGTGTCGCGGGGCAAGCTTGACCTGGTGCTGCGGCTGCGGCCCGCCGCGGAAGGCGAGGCGCTGCAGGTGGACGACGCCATGGTGGCGCGGCTGGGCGACCTGGCCGGGCGGCTGGGCGCGCGCTTCCCGCAGCTGCGCGTGCAGTTCACCGACCTGCTGCAGTTCCCCGGCGTGCTGCAGGCGCGCGGGCTGGACCCCGAGGCGATGCAGCGCGAGGCGCTGGCGCTGCTGGACGCGGTGCTGGACGACTTCACCGCCGCGCGTGAACGCGAGGGCGGCAAGCTGGCGGCGGTGATCGGCGAGCGCGCCGCGGCCATCGCCGGCATCGCCGCCGAGGTGCGCACGCTGGTGCCGCAGATCCGCGCCGGCCAGCGGCAGAAGCTGCAGGCGCGGCTGGCCGACCTGGCCCAGCCCGCGGATCCCGGGCGGCTGGAGCAGGAGCTCGTCATCTGGTTGCAGAAGCTGGACGTGGACGAGGAGCTGGACCGCCTGGACAGCCACCTGTCCGAGTTGCGGCGCATCCTCAAGGGCGGGCGCGAGCCGGTGGGCCGCCGCCTGGACTTCCTGCTGCAGGAGTTCAACCGCGAGGCGAACACGCTGGGCAGCAAGTCGGTGGACGCCCGCACCAGCAATGCCGCGGTCGAGCTGAAGGTGCTGATCGACCAGGTCCGCGAACAGATCCAGAACATCGAGTAGCCATGCGCGGAACCCTCTACATCGTCGCCGCGCCCTCGGGGGCCGGGAAGTCCAGCATCGTCAACGCGGTGCTGGCCCGCGACCCCAACATCCGCCTGTCGATCTCGTTCACCTCGCGCGCGCCGCGCCCGGGCGAGCGCCACGCCGAGCACTACAACTTCGTCAGCGCCGAAGAGTTCGAGGCGATGGTCGCCGCCGGCGACTTCTTCGAGCATGCCCGCGTGCACGGCGACTGGAAGGGCACCGCGCGGCAGTCGGTGGAGCCGCAGCTGGCGGCCGGCCGCGACGTGCTGCTGGAGATCGACTGGCAGGGTGCGCGCCAGGTGCGCAACCGCATCCCGGACGCGGTCAGCGTGTTCATCCTGCCGCCCTCGCGCGCCGCGCTGGAGGAGCGCATGCGCAAGCGCGGCCAGGACTCGGAAGAGGTGATCCAGCGCCGGCTGGCGGCCGCGCGCGAGGAGATGAGCCACTACGGCGAGTTCGACTACGTGATCGTCAACGAGGTGTTCGAAACCGCGGTGGCCGAGATGTGCAGCATCTTCACCGCCAGCCGGCTGCGCAAGGACGCCCAGGTGGCGCGGCACGCCCGGCTGCTGACCTCGCTGCTGTCGGATCCCTAGCGCCGCCGGCCGGGCGCTATGTGCTTGATTTTCCAAGCGCGCGCCTTGCCAAGCGGGGGCCGCCTCCGTATACTGGCCAGCTCCCCGAACCATTCGCCGGCCGCCAGGCCGCAGGACTGACATGGCCCGTATTACCGTCGAAGATTGCCTGGAAGTGGTCGACAACCGCTTCGAGCTCGTGATGATGGCCGCCAAGCGCGCCCGCCAGCTGGCCGGCGGCGTGGACCCCAAGCTGGACAACAGCGAAGCCAACGACAAGCCCACCGTGCTGGCGCTGCGCGAGATCGCCGCCCGCCAGGTGGACGCCGAGTACATCGACGCGGTCGAGAAGTCCGAGCGCGAGCGCAAGGAGCGCGAGGCGCTGGAGTGGGCGGCGGCCGAGGTGGTGGCCGGCGACGACGACATGAAGGGCGACGACTGACCGCGCACCCAACGGTCCGCCCAGCCCTTTGCGAACGGCCCTGCGGGGCCGTTCCGCGTTTGCGGGAGGCCGCGGCGCGCCGGCGTTTGCGGGCCGCCGGCGGCAGGGTTAGGCTCCGGCGATGACCCCCGGCGATCCCGCACGCGTCCTGCCCCCGCCCGCGCCCGCCGCGGGCGAGGTGCCCGACTACGTGCAGGCGCTGGAGCGCGCCGCCGGTTACCTGCCGGAGGCGCAGCGCGCGCAGCTGCGGCGGGCGTGGGCGGTGGGCGCCGCCGCGCACGCCGGGCAGAGCCGCAAGTCCGGCGAGCCGTACATCACCCATCCGGTGGCGGTGGCGCGGGTGCTGGCCGAGCAGGGGCTGGACGTGGAGACCCTGGTCGCGGCGATCCTGCACGACACCATCGAGGACACGCCGCTGGGCCGCGCCGACATCGCCGACCAGTTCGGCGAGACCGTGGCCGAGCTGGTCGACGGCGTCACCAAGCTGGACAAGCTGCACTTCGCCGACCGCCAGGAGGCGGCCGCGGAGAGCTTCCGCAAGATGCTGCTGGCGATGTCGCGCGACCTGCGCGTCATCCTGATCAAGCTGGCCGACCGCCTGCACAACATGCGCACGCTGGGCGCCCAGTCGGTGGAGGCGCGCCACCGCATCGCCCGCGAGACCCTGGACATCTACGCGCCCATCGCCCAGCGCCTGGGCATGAACCTGATCAAGTCGGAGCTGCAGGACCTGGGCTTCCGCGCGCTGCACCCGTGGCGGCACGCGGTGATCGAGAAGCGGATCCGCAGCCAGCCGCTGGTGCGCCGCGAGGCGCTGGCGCAGATCGAGGCGCAGCTGGCGCAGCGGCTGGCGATGGAGAAGGTGGAGCACCGCCTGGTGGGCCGGGTGAAGACGCCCTGGAGCATCTACACCAAGATGCGCGCCGAGAGCCGCAGCTTCGACCAGGTGATGGACGTGTTCGGCTTCCGGGTGGTGGTGGCCTCGGTGGCCGAGTGCTACCACGCGCTGGGCGTGGTGCACTCGGTGTTCAAGCCGCTGGACGGGCGCTTCCGCGACTTCATCGCCATCCCCAAGGCGAACGGCTACCAGTCGCTGCACACGGTGCTGTTCGGGCCGTACGGTTCGCCGATCGAGGTGCAGATCCGCACCCGCGACATGGACCTGGTGGCCGAGCGCGGGGTGGCCGCGCACTGGGCCTACAAGCACGGCGAGGACGCCGGCAACAGTGCCCAGGGCCGGGCGTCGGCCTGGATCGCCAACCTGGTCGAGAGCCAGCGCGGCACCGGCTCCTCGCTGGAATTCCTGGAGAACGTGCGGGTCGACCTGTTCCCGGACGAGGTCTACCTGTTCACGCCCAAGGGCGACATCCTGGCGCTGCCGCGCAACGCCACCGCGCTGGACTTCGCCTACGCGGTGCACACCGACGTGGGCAACCATGCGGTGGCGGCGCGGGTGGACCGCAAGCTGGCGCCGCTGCGCGCCAAGCTGGCCAGCGGCCAGACGGTGGAGATCATCACCGCGCGCTCCGCCTCGCCGGCGCCGCAGTGGCTGGAGTTCGTGGCGTCCGGCAAGGCGCGCACCGCGATCCGCCACCAGCTCAAGCAGCTGGAGCACGAGGATGCGGTGCAGCTGGGCCACCGCATGCTGGACCGCGCGCTGGGCGCGCAGGGCACTTCGCTCGACCGCCTGCCCACCGAACGCCTGGACGGCTACCTGGGCGAGAACCGCTATCCGCGGCTAGAGGCGCTGCTGGCCGACATCGCGCTGGGCAACCGGATGCCTTCGCAGGTGGCCCAGGCGCTGGCCCAGGAACAGCCCGCCGACCTGCTGCAGGCGGGCGCCCCGGCGCCGCAGGAGCGCATCCTGATCACCGGCGCCGAGCGCGGGGTGATCAGCTTCGCGCAGTGCTGCACGCCCATCCCCGGCGACGAGATCATGGGCTACCACAGCGCCGGCAAGGGCATCGTGGTGCACCGGCTGGAATGCCCCAACGTCGCCGAGTACCGCAAGTTCCCCGAGCGCTGGGTGGCGATCGGCTGGGACCGCCAGGTGTCCGGCGACTTCGACACCCTGCTGCGGGTGGAGGTGGAGAACCGGCCGGGCGTGCTGGCGCAGGTGGCCGCGGCGATCGCCCAGGCCGATTCCAACATCGACCGGGTGGAATACCTGGAGCGCGACACCCGGGTCGCGGCGATCCGCTTCTCGATCGAGGTCGCCGACCGCCGCCACCTGGCCGAGGTGATCCGCCGGATCCGCCGGCTGGGCGTGGTCCACGGCGTGCAGCGGCTGTAGCCGCGGCCGCGCGGCTCCTACAATGGGCGCCCCGCCGATGGAGCCCGCCATGCCCCGCACCGCCATCCACAGCGACCGCGCGCCCGCCGCGATCGGCCCGTACTCGCAGGCCACCCGCGCCGGCGGCCTGGTGTTCTTCAGCGGCCAGATCCCGCTGGATCCCGCCACCGGCGAGCTCGTCGCCGGCGACATCGCCGCGCAGGCGCGGCGCGCCTTCGACAACCTCAAGGCGGTGTGCGAGGAAGCCGGCGGCAGCATGGACGACATCGTCCGGGTGGGGCTCTACCTCACCGACCTGTCGCAGTTCGCCGCGGTCAACGCGGTGATGGGCGACTATTTCGCGCAGCCCTATCCGGCGCGCTCCACCATCGAGGTGCCGGCGCTGCCCAAGGGCGCCGCGTTCGAGGTGGACGCCGTGATGGTGCTGCCCGCCGGGGACTGAGCCGCCCCGTGGCGCGCCCCGCCCGGCCCGCGCCGGCGCTCGCGGCCACCGGTGCCGCCCCGATGACCGTCCTGTCCGGGGTGGGCCCGGCGCTGGCCGAGAAGCTGGCCGCGCGCGGGCTGCGCACCCTGCAGGACCTCTGGCTGCACCTGCCGCGCGGCTACGAGGACCGCACCGCCCTGACCCCGATCCGCGCGCTGCGCCCCGGCGTGCCGGCGCAGGTCGAGGGCCGGGTGGAGGCGGTGGAGCGCGGCTTCCGCTATCGCCCGGTGCTGCGGGTGGCGGTCTGCGACGACGGCGGCGGCACGCTGGTGCTGAGGTTCTTCCACTTCCGCGCGCAGCAGGCGGCGCAGTTCGCGCCCGGTACCCGGCTGCGCGCCTACGGCACGCCGCGGCCGGGGCAGCACGGGCTGGAGATGGTGCACCCCAGCTACCGCCTGCTGGGCGACGGCGAGCACGCGCTGGGGGAGACCCTGGACCCGGTGTATCCCGAGGTGGAAGGCATCGGCCCGGCCAACCTGCGGCGGCTGATCGGACAGGCACTGGAGCGCCTGCCGGAACCGGCCGCGCTGGAACTCCTGCCGCCGGGCCTGCGCGATGACACTGGCCTTCCCGGCCTGCGCGAGGCGCTGCTGGCGCTGCATCGCCCGCCCGCCGACGCCGACCTGGCCGCGCTGCAGTCCGGCCTGCACCCGGCCCAGCGCCGGCTGGTGCTGGAAGAGCTGCTGGCCCACCAGCTGAGCCTGCGCCGCCAGCGGATCGCCCTGCAGGCCGAGGGCGCGCGGCCGCTCGCCGGACCCGGCGCGCTGGTCGAGCGCCTGCGCGCGGCGCTGCCGTTCCGCCTCACGGCCGCGCAGGAGCGGGTGTTCGCGCAGGTGCGCGCCGACCTGGCGCGCGACCGCCCGATGCTGCGGCTGGTGCAGGGGGACGTGGGCAGCGGCAAGACCGTGGTCGCCGCGCTGGCCGCGCTGCTGGCGGTGGAGCAGGGCGCCCAGGCCGCGCTGATGGCCCCCACCGAACTGCTGGCCGAGCAGCACCTGGCCAACCTGAGGGGTTGGCTGGAACCGCTGGGCGTGCGGGTGTGCTGGCTGGCCGGCAAGGTCACCGGCAAGGCGCGCGCGCGCGCGCTGCAGGAGGTGGCCTCCGGCGCAGCCCAGCTGGTGGTGGGCACGCACGCGCTGATGCAGGAAGGCGTGGCCTTCCACGACCTGGCCCTCGCCATCGTCGACGAGCAGCACCGCTTCGGCGTGCACCAGCGGCTGGCCCTGCGCGACAAGGGCCGCAGCGGGGTGCCGCACCAGCTGGTGATGACCGCCACCCCGATCCCGCGGACCCTGGCGATGAGCGCCTACGCCGACCTCGACGTGTCCGCGATCGACGAGCTGCCGCCCGGGCGCACCCCGGTGGCGACCATCGCGCTGTCGGCCGAGCGGCGGCCGGAGCTGATCGCGCGGATCCGCGCCGCCTGTGCCGAGGGGCGGCAGGCGTACTGGGTCTGCACCCTGATCGAGGAGTCGGACGAGGTGGAGGCGCAGGACGCGCAGGCCACCTTCGAGGCGCTGCAGGCGGCGCTGCCGGAGGTGCGGGTGGCGCTGGTGCACGGCCGCCAGAAGGCCGCCGAGAAACAGGCGGCGATGCTGGCGTTCAAGCGTGGCGACACCGGGCTGCTGGTCGCCACGACGGTGATCGAGGTCGGGGTGGACGTGCCCAACGCCAGCCTGATGGTGATCGAGAACGCGGAGCGGCTGGGGCTGGCCCAGCTGCACCAGCTGCGCGGGCGGGTCGGCCGCGGCAGCGCGGCGTCCAGCTGCGTGCTGCTGTACCGCGCGCCGCTGTCGGCGATGGCGCGCGAGCGGCTGGACACCCTGCGCCGCACCAACGACGGCTTCGCGATCGCCGAGAAGGACCTGCAGCTGCGCGGCCCGGGCGAACTGCTGGGCACGCGCCAGACCGGCGTGGCCGCGTTCCGGCTGGCCGACCTGGTGCGCGACGCCGACCTGCTGCCGCGGGTGCACGCGCTGGCGGAGCGCCTGCTGGACCAGGATCCCGGCGCCGCCGACCGGATCGTGGCGCGCTGGGTGGGCGGCGCGGCCCGCTACGCCTCGGCATAATGCGGCGATGACCGAGACCGACGCCCGCATCCCGCTGCTGATCGACACCGACCCCGGGGTGGACGACGCCCTGGCCCTGCTGATGGCCTTCGACGACATGCAGTCCGAAGGCGGGCGCCACGAAGTGGTCGGCCTGACCGTGGCCGCCGGCAACGTGGGGCTGGCGCACACCGTCGGCAACGCGCTCAAGCTGTGCGAGGTCTGCGGGGTGGACGTGCCGGTGTACGCCGGCGCCGCGGATCCGCTGCTGCACCCGGCCGAGGACGCGGCCTACGTGCACGGGCGCGACGGCTTCGGCGATACCGGCTACGCCCCGGCGGCGCGGCGCGCCGAGGCCGAGCACGCCGCGCTGGCGATCCTGCGGCTGTCGCACGCGCACGCCGGCCGGCTGCTGCTGGTCGCCCTGGGCCCGCTGACCAACCTGGCGCTGGCGCTCAAGCTGGATCCCACCCTGCCGGAGCGGGTCGCGCGCTGCGTGGTGATGGGCGGGGCGGTGTCCGCCCACGGCAACATCAGCGCGGCCGCCGAGTTCAACATCGCCTTCGACCCGGAGGCGGCGCACATCGTGTTCTCGGCCTTCCCGCGGATCGAGCTGGCGGACTGGGAGGCGGTGCTGGCTCACGGCGTGCTGCACGAGGACGCCGAGCGCTGGCTGGCCGCGGATTCGCCGCGGGCGCGCTTCTACGCCGGGATCTCGGCGCATACCCGGGCCTGGTCGCGGGCCGGGCGGGGCGAGCGCTGGCACGCCGCCGACGCGCTGGCGATGGCGCTGGCGCTGGCGCCGGAGGGCGCCCTGGAGGTGCTGGAGCGGCCGCTGGCGGTGGAACTGGACGGGCGCCACAGCCGCGGCGCCACCATCGTGGACTGGAACCGCCGCCACGGCCGCGCCGACAACGCCGCGATCCTGATGCGCTACGACCAGGCGCGGTTCGAACGGCTGCTGGAAGCGGCGCTGGCCGCCGGCTAGGCCGGGCGGCCCGCCGTTCGCGGGGCCCTTCCGGCGCAGGAAGGCGCGCGCCGGGGCGGCCCGGCGTCAGGCTTGCGCCGACGGCCGCCGGGGCCCTATAATGCGCGGCTCTGTCCCGCTCCAACCCAGGTTCCCCGCCATGAAAGCCGGCATCCATCCCGAATACCGCGACGTCGTCTTCCAGGACGTGACCTCGGACTTCAAGATCCTGACCCGCTCCACCCTCTCCAGCAAGGAAACGGTGAAGTGGGAGGACGGCAACGAGTACCCGCTGATCAAGGTGGAAGTCTCGTCGTCGTCGCACCCGTTCTACACCGGCCAGAACAAGCTGATCGACACCAGCGGCCGGGTCGACAAGTTCCGCAAGCGCTACCAGAAGTAAGCGCCCGCGCGCCCGTGTTGCCGCGAACGGCCGCCCCCTGGGCGGCCGTTTCGCTATGCGCGCCAGCGCAACGGTGTGACCTTCGTCGGGGGGCGGCCGGCGCGACGCGTATGCGATAATCGGGGTTTACCCATGCGCCAGCGCACGGCCTGCGGGCCGGCGCCGCGCGGAGCCCCCACTGGAGTTGCGTCGTGTCCGAACTTGAGCAGATCACCCTGACCGCGGGCGACAAGTCCGTCGCCATGCCCGTGCTGCAGCCCACCCTGGGCCAGCCCTGCATCGACATCGCCAGGCTGCCGAAGGAAACCGGCTGCTTCACCTACGACCCAGGCTTCGGCGCCACCGCCAGCTGCAAGTCGGCCATCACCTACATCGACGGCGACGCCGGCGTGCTGCTGTACCGCGGCTACCCGATCGAGCAGCTGGCCGAGCGGTCGCGCTTCATCGAGGTCGCCTACCTGCTGATGCACGGGGAGCTGCCTGGCGCCGCCCAGCTGGCCAAGTTCGAGGACGAGGTCACGCATCACACGATGATGCACGAGGCCTTCCGCACGTTCCTGTACGGGTTCCGCCACGACGCCCACCCGATGGCGATGCTGACCGGCATGCTGGGCTCGCTGGCCAGCTTCTACCACAACGACCTCGACCTCGAGGACCCGGAGCAGCGCCGCCTGGCCGCGATCCGCCTGATCGCCAAGGTGCCGACGATCGCCGCCGCCTGCCACCGCTATTCGATCGGCTGGCCGATCCGCTACCCGCGCAACAACCTCGAGTACACGACGCGCTTCCTGCACATGATGAACGAGGTCCCCAGCGAGCCGCTGGAGCTGAACCCGGTCGCGGCCAAGGCGATGGACCTGCTGTTCATCCTGCACGCCGACCACGAGCAGAACGCCTCGACCTCGACCGTGCGCCTGGTCGGCTCGACCGGCGCGAACCCGTACGTGAGCGTCGCGGCCGGCGTGGCCGCGCTGTGGGGCCCGGCGCACGGCGGCGCCAACGAGGCCGTGCTGAAGATGCTGGCCGAGATCGGCAAGCCGGGGAACGTGCAGTCCGCGGTCGACCGGGCCAAGGACAAGGAGTCCGGCTTCCGCCTGATGGGCTTCGGCCACCGCGTGTACAAGAACTACGACCCGCGCGCGGCGCTGGTGCGCAAGATGACCCACGAGGTGCTGGGCGCGCTGAAGGTCGACGACCCGCTGCTGGAAGTGGCGGTGCGCCTGGAGGAGGCGGCGCTGAAGGACGAGTACTTCGTGCAGCGCAAGCTGTACCCGAACGTCGATTTCTACAGCGGCATCATCTACAAGGCGCTGGGCATCCCCACCGAGATGTTCACGGTGATGTTCGCGATCGCGCGCACCGCGGGCTGGGTCAGCCACTGCCGGGAGCAGCAGGAGGACCCGGAGACCCGCATCGGCCGCCCGCGCCAGAGCTACCCCGGGTCCGCGCAGCGCGACTACGTGGCGATGGACCAGCGCTGAGCCCGCGTTCGGCGCGATGAAAACGCCCCGCGCCGCGGGGCGTTTTTCGTTGCGCGGCGACGCGGCTCAGGCCACGCCGGATTCGTAGCCGGCGATCTCGTCGGCCGCCAGCAGCGCCCGCAGCTGGGCGGCGCTGGCGCGCGGCATCGGGCGTTCGTCCAGCCCCGACAGCGGGGCCTGCCGCAGCACGTCCTCGGCCAGCACGGTGAGGTCGAAGGCCAGGTCCTCGGCGCTGAAAAGCCAGACCGGGGCATCGGCCTCGCGCAGGCGGTCCAGCCGCAGGTGGCGGCTGCGCGACTGCGCGGGGATGCCGTGCTCCTCCAGCCAGCGCGGCACCGCGTCCGGGTCGTCGCTGTGCAGGTGCAGGCAGACCGGGCTGTGGCCATCGGCGGTGCCGTCCAGCACCGCGCCGACCAGCCGGGGCGAAAACCGGTCGAAGAACTCGAGCGCGCGCAGCGCCGCCTCGCGCCGCTTGCGCAGCGCGGCGGCGTGGCCTTCGCCGCGGAACAGGCGCTGGTACTCGCGCAGCGCCTCCTCGATCTCGCGGTTGCGCGGCAGCGAGGCGTCGTCGGTGATGCCCAGCCGCTGGGCCGCCTTCAGCTTGGCCTGGTGGTAGTCGCGGAAGCCGCCCTCGGCCATCAGCCGCGCGGCCTCGTGGGCCAGCTGCTGGCGGCGTTCGCGGGTGCGGGTCTGCGCGTGCGTGTGCGCGTGGGCCTTGGCGTGCTGGCGGGCGTTCGGCATCGCAGGTCCCCGTGGCGGGCCAGGTTCGACTGTACCCGAGGGGCCGGGCGGGCGCACCCGGCCGGCGCCACGTGGTCAGAAGATGTCGAAGGCTTCCTCGTCCGGCTGCGCGCTGGGGTCCGCCTCGGGTTCCACGTAGGCCTGCGCGCGCTCCAGGTCCTCGACCTTCACCCATTCCTGGATGCCGCCGCTGCCGGCCGGCAGCAGCCGGCCGCCGGCGCCCACGCTCACCTGCACCATCCCCGGCGGCGGGTCCAGGTTGCGCTCGGGCTGGCCTTCCAGCGCCACCTTCATGTAGGCGATCCAGATCGGCAGCGCCGCCTTGCCGCCGTATTCGCGGTAGCCCAGCGAGCGGAAGTCGTCGCGCCCCACCCACACGGTGGTGACGTAGGGCCCGCCGAAGCCGGAGAACCAGGCGTCGCGGTGGTCGTTGGTGGAGCCGGTCTTGCCGCCCACGTCCTCGCGGCCCAGCACGCGCGCGTCGGTGGCGGTGCCGCGCTTGACCACGTCGCGCATCATCGATTCCAGCTGCCAGGCCACCCGGGGGTCGATCGCGCGCGGCGCGACCACCATGTCGGGGTCGACCGGCCGTGGCGCCGCCGCCCGGGGGGCGGTGCGGCCCGGTGCGGCGGGGGCGGGGCTGCTGGCGGTGGGGCTCAGGTCGAACCCGGCCACGTCCGCCTGCGCGGCCGGGGCCGAGGCCTGGCCGGGACCGGCCGCGACGGCGCACTGCGGGCAGGCGGTGGGCGGACGCTCCTTGAAGACCTCGCGGCCGTCCCGGTCGATGACCCGGTCGATGAACCAGGGGGTCACCAGGAAGCCGCCGTTGGGGAACGCGGCGTAGCCGCGCGCGACCGACAGCGGGGTGAGCGAGGCCGAGCCCAGCGACATCGACAGGTTCGGCGGCAGGCTGGCCTCGTCGAAGCCGAAGTGGCTGATGTAGCGGCGCGCGTAGTCCACCCCGATGGCGTCCAGCAGGCGCACCGACACCAGGTTGCGCGACTGCACCAGCGCCTCGCGCAGGCGCATGGGGCCGGCGAAGTTGCCGGAGTCGTTCTGCGGCCGCCACATGTGCCCGCGCCGGTCCTTGAACACCACCGGTGCGTCCAGCACGATCGAGGCGGGGTTGAACCCGCGTTCGAAGGCGGCGGCATAGAGGAAGGGCTTGAAGCTGGACCCCGGCTGCCGGCGCGCCTGCAGGGCGCGGTTGAACTTGGAACCGGCGTAGCTGTAGCCGCCCACCAGCGCGCGCAGGGCGCCGGTTTGGGCCTCCAGCGACACCAGCGCCACCTGCGCCTGCGGCACCTGGTCCAGGACCCAGGCCGGCTCTTCGTCGCTCCCGCCGTCGCGGCGCACGCGCACCACGTCGCCGCGCGCGGCCAGCGCGGCCGGCGC
>CAMLJA010000015.1 GCA_946480065.1 uncultured Thermomonas sp.
ATGCGGCCGGACTGGTGGCGCGCGCACATGCACCCCGACGACCGCGCCGAGGCGGCGCTGCCGGTCGCGCACCTGCAGGCGCACCCGCTGCTCACGCGCGACTACCGGGTAGTGGATTCGACCGGCGCCACCCGCCACGTGCACGAGCGCATCCAGCGGCTCGCCGGCGGCAACGGCCAGCCGCTGCAGGTGGTGGCCAGCTGGACGGACCAGTCCGAGGCGCGCGCGCAGGCCGCGCAGCTGAGCTACGTGGCCCACCACGACGGGCTGACCGGCCTGCCCAACCGGCAGCTGCTGCAGCTCTACCTGGACGCCGCCGCCCAGCGTCCCGACGCGCGGCTGGCGGTGGTGGTGGCCGACCTCAACCGGCTGCGCGCGATCAACGACACCCTGGGCCACGCGGTCGGCGACCAGGCGCTGCAGGCGGCCGCGCGGATGCTGTCGATGCTGGCACCGCAGGGCGCGTTCGTCGCGCGCCTGGGCGGCGACGAATTCGTGGTGGTGCTGGCGGACGACGACGAGGCCGCCGCCGCCGGCTTCGCGCATGCGCTGGTGGACGCGTTCTCGCGCCCGCTGCTGGCCGGGCACGAGCTGGTGGTCACCGCCAACGCCGGCGTGGCGCTGTTCCCGCGCGACGGCGCCGGCGCCGAACTGCTGCTGCGGCACGCCGAGCTGGCGCTGTACGAGGCGAAGCGCCAGGGCCCGGGGCGGATGGGGTTCTTCGATGCCGGCCTGTCCAGCGGCGCCGAGCGCCGGCTGGCGGTGGAGAACGGCCTGCGCCAGGCGCTGGCGCGCGAGGAGCTGCGCGTGCACTACCAGCCGCAGCTGGCGCTGGCCGACGGCGCGCTGGTCGGGCTGGAGGCGCTGGTGCGCTGGCAGCACCCGGAGTGGGGGCTGGTGCCGCCGGGCGAATTCATCCCGGTGGCGGAGGAGATCGGGCTGATCGAGGAGATCGGCCTGTGGGTGATGGAAGCGGCCTGCCGGCAGCTGCGGGCGTGGGACGCCGAGGGCGTGCACGCACCCTGCGTGGCGGTGAACTGCTCGGTGCGCCAGCTGGACCCCGACCTCTTCCCGGCCCAGGTGGCCGAAGTGCTGGCGCGCACCGGGGTGGCGCCCGCGCGGCTGGAGCTGGAGATAACCGAGTCGATGCTGATGCGGGAACCGGAGCGCGCGATCGCGGTGCTGCGGATGCTGACCGAGGCCGGCCTGCGGCTGGCGATCGACGACTTCGGCACCGGCCATTCGTCGCTGGCCTACCTCAAGCGCATGCCGCTGGCGCGCCTGAAGATCGACCGCGCGTTCGTGGGCGGCATCGGTCGCGATCCCAACGACGAACAGATTTGCCGCGCGGTGATCGCGCTGTCGCGCAGCCTGGGCCTGCAGACGCTGGCCGAGGGCGTGGAGCACCCGCACGAGGTGGCGTTCCTGCGCCGCGAAGGCTGCGACCTGGCGCAGGGCTACCTGTTCGGACGGCCGATGCCGCCCTCGGAGCTGCCGGCGTGGCTGGCCGGGCGCGCGGCGCCCGCCATCGTCTAGCGGTCAGCGGCCGAGCCGGTTGATCTCCGCGTTCTCCACCACCGCCGGCGGATCCGGCATCGCCGCCAGCGCGAGCAGCGCGCGCCCGAGTGCTGCGGTGCTGGTCATGACCGACGGCAGCAGCCGCGCGCCCACGCCCATCAGCGGCGCGCCCACCGCGTACAGCGGCCGCATCCACGCGTGCGGGCTGCGCTCGCCGTGGGCCGGCTGGATGCCGCCGGGCCGCAGCATCACCGTGCGGACCGGCAGCGCCTGCAGCGCGGCTTCGGCCTCGCCCTTCACCCGCAGCGGCATGACCCCGCTGGCGGGATTGGCCATCGCCCCGGACACGTACAGGAAGCGGCCGCCGGGGTTGCGCTGCGCGTAGGCGCGCGCCACCGCCAGGGTGAGGTCCACGGTGACGCGGTGGTATTCGGCTTCCGGCGTGCCCAGCGGCGGGGCGCCGGCGCAGTAGAAGCACGCGTCCCACGGCGCCAGCCGGTCCTCCACTGGCGCCAGCGCGTCGAACGCTTGGACCAGCAGTTCCTGCACGCGCGGATCGTCGCTGCCGCCCGGGCGCCGCCCCAGCAGGCCCACCGCGCTCACGTCCGCGCGCGCCAGCACTTCGTGCAGCACGCCTTGCCCCACCAGCCCGGTGGCGCCGGTCATCAGGATGCGCATGGCGGTCCTCGCGAAGGAAAGGGAGGCCAGTCTAGCGCCGCGGGCGCGCGGGCCGCGGCGGGCGAGAATGGCCGCGTCCCACCGCCGCGAGACCCGCATGCGCATCGCCCTGACCGACTTCGCCCGCGCCCCGCTGTTCCCGGCGCAGCCGCGCCGCAACGCCATCCAGGACATCGACGCCGACGGCTTCGAGCGCTACCTCAATGCGCAGCCGCCGCTGGCGGTGCTGGACGGCTATGCCCCGTTCTGCAAGCTGCACGTGCACCGCAACTGGACCTCCACCCGCTGCATGGCGCTGCCGATCACCGACGCCAACCGCCACCTGCTGCGCTCCGACTACGAGGCGCGCAGCGACGCCGAGCTGCCGGTGCTGGTGCGCTGGTTCGAGGGCGTGGAGCCGCCGGTGGCGGCCTACCTGCTGCCCATCCTCTACAGCCGCGCGCAGCTGGCGAAGGAGGGCAGCCCGGTCGACGCCGATTGGGGCGTGGTGGGCTGCCTCTACACGATGGCGCCGGAGGAGCTGCCGATGGCGCCGATCACCCTGCTGCGCAACGCCCTGGGGGTGGAGGAGGGCGGCTCCGGGGTGCCGCTGGACCGGGACGCCTACCGCCGCAGCGTGGCGTTCTGGCGCGAGCACGCGAACTGGCGGGGCTAGCCGCTGCGCGGGGCTGCATCCGGTTCGTGGCCGGGCGCGTAGTGGGTGGGGCCGGCGCGATGCCGGACCGATCCCACTCACCAGGAGTCCCCCGATGAATCGAGCTGTCCGCTGCGCCGCACTGCTTGCCTGCCTGGCCCCCACCGCCGCCTTCGCCCAGGAAGGCCCCAGCTTCTCGTTCTTCGCCGGCCGCGACCTGTCGGTCAGCGGCGACGTCCACAAGGGCGCGGTCTCCCCGATCGCCGACCTCGGCCCGCTGAACCCCGACCTGGCCGGCATCTCCGCCGAACTGCGGATCGAGTCGCGCTCCTACGACGAGATCTACGGCAAGGCCAACAGCTTCGGGGTGGAGATGAGCTGGCCGATGGCCAGCGGCGAGGTGTTCGGCCAGCTGCGTTCGACCAGCTCCAGCGACGGCGAGGTGCAGGTGGGCGGCGCCTACGTGCCGGCGCTGGACGCCACCCTGCCGGTCTACGGCCGCTTCGACGGTTACGACAGCCTGGCGCTGGAAGGCGGCTACCGCCACTACTTCGGCACCGGCAAGGTCCGGCCGTACATCGCCGGCCGCCTGGGCGCCACCCGCGTCGACGACATCAAGGCCACGTTCTCGATCCCGGACGCCGCCATCACCCTGACCGACGTGCCGTTCTACGACGGCGGCTGGATGTTCAGCGGCGGCGCCGACCTGGGCCTGCTGTTCGCGGTCAGCGAGAAGGCGTCGCTGGGCGTGGAGGTCGGCATGCGCTACCACGGCGACATCAGCGACGACGACAGCGCGCTGGGCGGCCTGGGCCTGGCGCGCATCAACGACACCGGCTCGCGCACCTCGTACCCGGTCAACCTGCGCCTGCAGGTCCGCTTCTGATGCCCACGCGCCATCCCTGAAACGCGCGCGCCGCCGGGTGTGGCCGGCGGCGCGATCCTCCCCCGAGCGCCGGGATGGCGCACGTTACGCCGGGCACTGTCCCGGCGTTTTTTTTCAGCGGCTGGCGCGCTTCTTGACGGGGGTGGGGGGCTTGCGTTGTTCGGCGGACGAGCGGAACGGCGAGGACGCCTGGAACTGCCGCAGGGGCGTGTTGCCCAGGACCTCGATGCGGCCGCCGCGGCGGCGGAACTCGGCCAGGTCGGCGGCGATGGACTGGTGCGTTGCCTCGATGGTGGGCTGCGTGGGCTTGCGGGCCATGCGTCTCCTTCAGCGTGGGCGGGTGTCTCGTCATTTTATGCGAAAACGCCACTGTTGGCAAGAATTGCCGCACAACAGCCGCCAATAGCGCCGAAATTGCAACAATCCGTGCCGCGTGGTCCGCGCCTCCCGCCTGCGGCTGGCGCGCCGCTTCTTGCCGGCTTCACGGTGACGCCTTCGCCGCTACCCGCGGCACCTCCAGAGTGGTGGCAGGCAACGCAACGAGGAGCGGCGGATGGACGGCATCGGACTGGGCACGGGCGGGCGGCGCAACCCGCTGCGGCCGTGGGTATGGGGGATGGCGGCGGCCGTGCTGGCGCTGCCGGCGCTGGCGATGCGGTGGCTGCCCGGGGCGGGCGTGGACTGGAGCGGCGGCGACTTCCTGGCGATGGGCGCGCTGCTGGCGATCGCCTGCGGCCTGTACGAACTCGGCGCGCGCGCCAGCGGCGACCGCGCCTACCGGGCCGGCTTCGGGCTGGCGGTGCTGGCCGGGCTGCTGACGGTGTGGGCGAACCTGGCGGTGGGCATGCTGGGCGATACCGGCGACCCGGCCAACCTGCTGTTCGCCGGGGTGCTGGCGGTGGCGGCACTGGGCGCGCTGGCGGCACGGCTGCGCGCGCCCGGGATGGCGCGGGCCATGGCCGCGGCCGGGGCGGCGCAGCTGCTGGCGGTCGGCATCGGCATCGCGATCGGCGGCTACCGCGCCAACGAACTGCTGCTCAGCGCCGGCTTCGCGCTGCCGTGGCTGGGCGCCGCGCTGCTGTTCCGCCACGCCGCCGGAGCCGCGCGTTGAACGCGGTCGGCTGGGCGGTGGGCCTGCTGCTGCTGGCGCTCTCGCTGGCCTACCTGCGCTGGGTGCATCCGGTCCCGGCGCTGGTGTGCGGGCTGCTGGCGCTGGCCTGCCTGCCGCCGACCGAGGCCGCGCTGGCGCGGCGCAGCGGGTGGCGGGTGCCGGTCGCGGCGAAGCTGGCCGTCGGGCTGGTCGCGCTGTGGTTCACCCTGGGTGTCAGCGACCTGGGCGACCTGCTGGATCAGGCCGCGCGCCGCTGACGGCGGTGCCGGTGCCGCGCGATGCGCCCCATGTCCAGCACCACCACCACCAGCAGCGGCAGGCCAATGGCGCAGGCCACCAGCGCGGGCGGCGGCGGGGCGAAGCCGAAGCCGTGGGCCACGCCGGGGTACAGCACCGCCACGCCCAGCGCCAGCGCCGCCAGCGCGACCACCGCCCAGTAGGTCGGGTTCGGACGGCGCAGCGCCTGCCACAGCGAACTGCCGGTGCGGTGCAGCAGCAGCAGGCCGAGGTTGCCCACCACGATGGCGATGAAGGCCGCGGCCGCCAGCTGCGCCGGCGCCAGGCCCTGCGCCCGCCCCAGCGCCCAGGTGGCCGCCACCGCGGCGAACGCGGCCGCGCCCTGGCCCAGGCTGCGCAGCAGGGTGGCCAGGTCCAGCAGCGGCCGGCGCGGGTCGCGCGGCGGGCGGCGCATCACGTCGGCGTCGGCCGGTTCGCGCTCCAGCACCACCGAGCAGGCCGGGTCGATGATCAGCTCCAGGAACACCACGTGCAGCGGCAGCAGCACCAGCGGGCCGCCGGTCAGCAGCGGCAGCAGCGCCAGCCCGGTGATCGGCACGTGCACCGCCAGGATGTAGCGCACCGCGCGGCCGATGTTGTCGTAGATCGCGCGGCCCATGCGCACCGCCCGCACCACGCTGGCGAAGTCGTCGTCCAGCAGCACGATGGCGGCGGCCTCGCGGGCCACGTCGGTGCCGCGCCTGCCCATCGCCACGCCCACGTGCGCCGCCAGCAGCGCGGGCGCGTCGTTGACGCCGTCGCCGGTCATCGCCACCACCTCGCCGCGGCGCTTCAGCGCCTGCACCAGCCGCAGCTTGTGCTCGGGCCGGACCCGGGCGAAGACATCGGTGGCCGCGGCCGCGGCTTCCACCGCGGCCTCGTCGGCGCCGTCCAGGCTGGCGCCCAGCGCCACGGTGGCGTCGTCGGGGAAGCCGGCCTGGTGGGCGATCGCGCGCGCGGTGGCCAGGTGGTCGCCGGTGAGCATCAGCACGCGCACGCCGGCGGCGCGGGCTTCGGCCACCGCCGCCGGCACCGCCGGGCGCAGCGGGTCGGCCAGCGCCAGCAGGCCGCGCCAGCGCAGCGCAATGCCGTCGGTTGCGGCGGGCGGCGCCTGTGCCGGCAGTTTGGCGTCGGCGGCGGCGAGCACGCGCAGCCCGCGGCGCGCCATCGCCTCGGCCTCCGCCAGCGCCCGCCGCGACGCTGCGGCGTCCAACCCGCAGCGCGCCGCGATCGCCTCGGGCGCGCCCTTGGCCGCCAGCACCACCTCGCCGCCGGGTTGCCGCCAGGCGCGCGCGTACAGCGGCCGGCCCGGTGCCACCGGGTATTCGCGCAGCGGCGCCCAGCCGGCCGGCGCGGGCGGCAGGCCGTCCGCGGCGGCGGCCTCCAGCAGGGCGCGGTCCATCGGGTCGTGCGAGAGCGCGGGTGAGGCCAGCGCCGCGGCTTCCAGCAGCGCGCTGCGGCGAGCCGCGTCCAGCGCCGCGCCGTCGCCCGCGGCCAGCTCGGCCAGGCGCATGCGGTTCTCGGTCAGGGTGCCGGTCTTGTCGGTGCACAGCACGGTGATCGCGCCCAGCGCCTCGATCGCCGGCGCGCGCCGCACCAGCGCCTTGTGCCGTGCCATCCGCCAGGCGCCCAGCGCCAGGAACACGCTGAGCACCACCGGGAATTCCTCCGGGATGTTGGCCATCGCCAGGGTGATGCCGGCCAGCACCGCGCCCAGCCAGTCGCCGCGCAGCAGGCCGAAGGCCACGATCATCAGCAGGCAGGTGGCCGCGGCCAGGCCGGCGAACAGCGCCACCGTGCGGCGCATCTCGCGCTGCAGCGGGGTGCGCTCCGGCGCCATCGCGCCCAGCGAGGCGCCGATCCGGCCCACCGCGGTGGCGGCGCCGGTGGCGACCACCTCGGCCTGCGCGCGGCCGCGCACCACCAGGGTGCTGGCGTGCACCAGCGGCTCGGGGTCCGACGGCGCGCGCGCCACCGGCACCGACTCACCCGTCAACAGCGATTCGTCCAGCAGCAGGTCGGCCGCCTCCAGCAGCCGCGCATCCGCGGGCACGCGGTCGCCTTCCTCCAGCAGGACCACGTCGCCCACCACCAGTTCGCCCGCGGGCACCACCCGCGGCGCGCCGTCGCGCAGCACCCGCGCGCGCGGGCTGCCGAGTTCGCGCAGCGCCTGCAGGGCGCGTTCCGACTTCGCTTCCTGGTGCACGGTCAGGCCGATCACCAGCAGCACCGAGGCTCCCAATGCCGCGGCTTCGCCCGCATCGCCCAGCAGCAGGTAGACCGCGGCGGCGGCCAGCAGCAACAGCAGCATCGGCTCGCGCAGGACGCTGGCGACGAGCCGCCAGCCGCGCCGGCGGCCCGGCTGCGGGAGCGCGTTGTGGCCGTCGCGCAGGAGGCGGGCGGCGGCGTCGGCCGAACTCAGTCCGGGCATGGCGGCGGGCCGGAGGGGACGCGCGCACGGTAGCGCGAAGCCGCGGTGGCGCGCCACGGCGGCCGCGCTTTCGCCGACAATGCCGGGCCGTCCACGAATCCGTCGCCCGAATGCCCTACCTGCGCGTCGCCCTGATCCTGGTGCTGGTGGCCTGCAGCACGATCCTGCACGTCCTGCCGCTGCTCGCGGTGGCGCTGCTCAAGGCGGCGATGCCGTCGGAACGCCTGCGCCGCGCCGCCAATCCGCTGCTCGCCGGAATCGCCGAGCGCTGGATCGGCTTCAACAACCGGTTGTGGGATGCCTTCACCGACACCCGGCTCGTGGTCGACGGCGACGCTGCGCCGCGGCCCGACGGCCATTACCTGGTGCTCGCCAACCACCGCTCGTGGGTGGACATCCTGGTGCTCCAGAAGGTGTTCAACCGGCGCATCCCCATGCTGCGCTTCTTCCTCAAGCGGCAGCTGTTCTGGGTGCCGCTGCTGGGTCTGGCGTGGTGGGCGCTGGATTTTCCCTTCATGGGCCGCTACACGCCCAAGCAGGTGGCCCGGAACCCGGCGCTGGGGCGGCGCGACGTGGAGGCGACCCGCCGCGCCTGCGCGAAATTCCGCGACATCCCGGTGGCGATCATGAACTTCGTGGAAGGCACGCGTTTCACCGCGGCCAAGCACGCGGCGCAGGGCTCGCCGTACCGCCACCTGCTGAAGCCGAAGTCGGGCGGCGCGGCCTTCGTGCTGGATGCGATGGGCAGCGGCCTGCACGCCATCCTCGACGTCACCATCGCCTATCCGGGCGGCACGCCCTCGCTGCTGGACCTGCTGGCGGGGCGCATCCCCGAGGTGCGGGTGCGGGTGCGCGAGCGCGCGATCCCCGAGGCGCTGCTGGCGGGCGACTACCAGAACGACCGCGCCTTCCGCGCCACCTTCCAGCAGTGGATGAACGGGCTGTGGCGCGAGAAGGACAGCGAACTCGACGCGCTGCTGGCGATGCCCGGGCGGCCGCCCGGCTGATCAGCCGCCGCGGGCGTGGAAGTAGACCTGCTCGGCGGCCCAGCGCAGCGGCGGCGAGTGCAGCAGCAGGTCGAACGGCCAGTCGAACTGCAGGCGGTCGTAGGCCCAGCGCAGCGCGCGCTTGGCGCGGAACCGGGGAGCGGCGTCGATCGCGGCCTGCGCCGCGGGCGGGCCGTCGTCGCGCAGCTCCGCGGCGATCGCGCGGCCGACCGCCCAGCCGTGCGCCCAGGCCGCGTGGATCCCGCCGGCGGTGACCGGGGAGACGATGCCGGCGGCGTCGCCGGTCAGGATCGCGCGCCCGCGCGCCAGCCCGTGCACCGGGCCGCTGCAGGGGATCAGGCCGGCGCGGGTGTGGCCGGGACGCAGGCACCGCGGCAGCCCGCCGGCCACGCCCACCCGCAGCAGGAAGCCGTCGATGTCGGGCACCCGCGCGTGCGCGGGATCGTGGCGCAGCGCCAGCCCGGCCTGCACGCCGCCGGGGTTCTGCGCCAGCCAGCCGATGTAGCCGGGCGCGTAGCGCTTGCTGATGAAGCAGTGCAGGGCGTCGGGATCGGCCAGCCGCGCGCCGGGGAATTCGTACTCGATGCCGTACAGGAACTGGCGCACCTCGCCCAGCCCGCAGCGGCGCGCCACCCGCGAGCGGGCGCCGTCGGCGCCGACCAGGAACCGCGCGTGCCCCACGCCATCGACGTTCCACCCGTCGCCGGCCGGCGCGGCATCGGTGAAGGCCTGTCCCAGCCGCAGGTCCACCCCGTGCGCGCGCAGCTGGCCGGCCAGCCAGCGCATCACCGCCGGGGTGTCGGTGGCGAGGAAGTAGTAGCCGGGGGCCGCCAGCGCAACCTGCCGGAGGCTGGGCGCGTACAGGCGAACCGCCTCGATCCGCCGGGTCATGGAGGCGGGCAGCCGGTGCAGGAGCGTCTGCTCGGCCGCTTCCTTGACGATGATGCCGGTGGTGCGCAGCTTCTCGCCGGGGTCGCGCTTGCGCTCCAGCACGCAGACCCGCAACCCGCGCTGCGCGGCGGCGATGGCGCAGGCGGCACCGGCGAAGCTGGCGCCGACCACCACCAGGTCGGCGTCGGGGCGGGAAGCGGGCTGGGGCATGCCATCCGGTGGGGCAGGTCGGGGGAGTCCAGCGTGCGCCGTCGGCGCGAATCGCCTGCGGCGGCGCGGTGAAGCCGGCATGAAGCGGCGCCGCGGCGTTTGCGCCGGATCAAGACGGCCGGCGCGGGCCGGCGCATAGTACGCGCCAGTCCCGTCCCGGAGGCCGCCATGGCCGCGATCGACCCGCCGCGTTACGCCCCCTCCCTGCGCCGCCTGCACTGGCTGATGGCGGTGCTGGTGCTGGCCGCCTACCTGCTGATCGAGCAGCGCGGCCTGTTCCCGCGCGGCAGCGGCGAGCGCAGCGCGATGATGCAGGGGCATTTCTGGGCCGGCATCACGGTGTTCGTGCTGGCGTGGTGGCGGCTGGCCGCGCGCCGCCGCTTCGGCGCGCCCCCCATCACGCCCGCCTTGGATCGCTACAGCGGCCTGGGGTCGAAGCTGCTGCACGTGGCGCTGTACGCCTTCTTCATCGTCATGCCGCTGCTGGGCCTGGCCACCGCCTGGAGCGATGGCAAGGCGGTCATGCTGCCGTTCACCGGGATCGCGCTGCCGGCGCTGCTGCCGGAGAACCGGCCGCTGGCGCACACCCTGGAGGACCTGCACGGCAGCATCGGCGAGGCGTTCTACTGGGTGATCGGCCTGCACGTGCTGGCCGCGCTGTACCACCACTGGATCCGCCGCGACGACACCCTGCGCCGGATGCTCTGACCCGCGGCGCTTCCCGCCGCGTCAGCCGCCGGACGGGGCGGGCGCGGCAGGCGCGGCCGGCGCGGGCAGCGGGAACTCGACCGTGGCCGGCACGCTGAGCAGGATCTTCGAACGGTAGTTGCCGTTGAAGATGTCCTCCTCCTTGACCACCACCCGCCGCGCCTTGTCGATCCAGAAGCGCTGCACGTTGCCGCTGCCCGGGCTGCCGCTGTCGGTTTCCACCAGCCAGCAGTCGTAGGCGGCGCCGTCGCCTCCGCGCAGGGTGCGTTGGCCGACCACGGTGTAGTCCACGTCCAGCGGCGCCGGCATGCCCACGTCGAACAGGTGCAGGCGCAGGGTGCCGCCGCGCTCGTACGGCAGCAGCGGCAGCAGCGCCAGGTCGGAGTGCCAGTTGAACCACCAGCCGTCCTTCATCCCCGGGAAGCCGGCCTCGGCGCGGGTGCGCGCCTGCGCCGGGATCTCGCCGGTGGTATCCACCCGCCCGGTCCCGGCGCGCGGGTCCACGGTGGTGGTCATGCTGCCGGTCGGGCGGTGCCACGCGGTGGTCTGCGCCAGCGTGGCGAGGTCGTCCGCAGCGTGCACGGTGCGCGCGGTGTGCACGATGCCGCTGCCGTCCTCCCAGGACTGCTCGATCACCCACGCGTCCTCGCCGTCCACGGTCTCGCGGCGCAGGGTGGAGGTGGCCAGCATCGGCCGCTGGAAGCCGGTGCCGGGCGCGCCGTGCATGTAGACCAGGTAGGTGGCGGTGCCGGGGCGCAGGCGGTCGAGGTGCAGGTCGGACGGGCCCACCGGCACCGGGTCGGCGGCCTGCGCGACACCCGCCAGCAGGGCCAGCGACAGCAGCAGGGTGGAGGCGGGGCGGCGCTGGCGCATGCGGGATCCTTTGGCTTGGGTGGTCGGGCGATGGGCGGCGAGTCTGTACGCCAGCGCGGGTGCGGCGATGTGCCATCGGTCCCGACCCTGCCGTCGGTCATGCCCCGCGCCGGCGTCAGCGGCGGATCGCCAGCACGCCGTCCAGCGCGGGCTCGGCGCGGAAGCCGGCCTCGCCGAGCCGGCGCGCCACCTCGCGCGGGACGTCGCGGCCGGAGGTGAGCTTGTTCGGGCTGCCGGTGTAGTGGAACAGCCGGGCGCCGCGCCGCAGCACCCGCGCCAGCTGCCGGTAGAAGGCGAGCGAATAGAGTTCGCCGGCGATGCCGAAGCGCGGCGGGTCGTGCAGGGCGGCGTCGAAGGCGGCGTCGGGCAGCGCCTCGATCGCGCGCGACACGTCCGCCTGCGCCAGCCTCAGGCGCGGGTCGCCGCCCGCCTCGTCGCCCGCGACCGGCGACCACGGGTTGATCTCGCGCAGCCACAGCACGTCGGGATTCTTCTCGAACGACTGCAGCGCGCCCACGCCCGCGTCCAGGCAGCAGGCCGCGAAGTAGCCCAGCCCGCCGCAGGCATCCAGCACCGCCTTGCCGCGCGGCTGCACCAGCGCCACCTTGCGGCGGGCGTCGTCCAGCGGCGACTCGCGCGCGGTGGGCAGCATCTTGATGCCGTCGATCTCGAACGTCGGCACGCCCCACGGCGTGGGCACCAGCTTGATCAGCGAGCCGGCGTAGCGCGACACCGCCGCGAAACCGTCGCCGTCCCACCAGTACACGGTGCGCTCCTTCAGCGCGCCCGGATACGGATAGCGCAGGCCCAGCCAGCGCCAGCCGTCGGGCTCGAGCGCGGCCTCGGTCTGGCCGAGCCCCAGGTCCAGCGACCCGCGCCAGGTGGCCACGCCGGCCGCGCGTGCCGCGAGGAGCGCATCGCCCTCGGCGCGGGTGAGCAGGGGGCCTCGGTAGCGGGACACGGCGGCATTCCTTGGCGCGGGGAAGGCGCATTGTCGGCGCGGCCGGCGGCGTTGTCGCGTCCGGGCCGCGGCCGGTTGCCTAGAATGGGCGCAACCCACGCAAGGAGTCCGCCATGTCCACGTCCGCTGCCGTCATCGGAACCCCGGGACAGCCCTGGGGCGAGGCCGAAAAGGCGCAGTGGCGCGCGCGGCAGTCGAAGCGCCGCAGCTACGCCGACGAGGTGCTGGCGCGGATCGACGCCCTGCGCGCGGCGTTCGACGTCGTGCAGTACGGCGAACTGGACTGGGGCGGGGACGGTCGCTACCCGCTGCTGGCGCTGCGCAGCCGGGGCTGGGACCAGGCATTGCCGGTGGCGCTGGTCACGGGCGGGGTGCACGGCTACGAGACCAGCGGCGTGCACGGCGCGCTGCAGTTCGCCGCCCGGCATGCGGGCGACTACGCCGGGCGGATGAACCTGCTGGTCGCGCCCTGCGTCAGCCCGTGGGCCTACGAGCGCATCCACCGCTGGAACCCGCGGGCGCTGGACCCCAACCGCAACTTCGTGGCCGACAGCCCCTGCGCCGAGTCCGCCGCGCTGTGGGCGCTGGTGCGGCCGCTGGCGGATCGCATCCGGGTCCACATCGACCTGCACGAGACCACCGACAGCGATGAAACCGAGTTCCGGCCGTCGCTGGCTGCACGCGACGGCAAGCCGTTCGAGCCGGGCACGATCCCCGACGGCTTCTACCTGTGCGCCGACAGCGCGCGTCCGGCGCCGGCGTTCCAGCAGGCGATCAACGCGGCGGTGGCGGAGGTGACGCACATCGCGCCCGCCGACCCGGACGGCACCATCATCGGCTCCCCGGTCGTGGCGCCGGGCGTGATCGAGTACGACTACCGGGCGCTGGGCCTGTGCGCCGGCATCACCGACGCGCCCTGGGTCACCACCACCGAGGTCTATCCCGACAGTCCGCGCGCGACGCCGCAGCAGTGCAACGACGCCCAGGCCGCCGCGGTGCGCGCGGCGCTGGACTTCGCGCTGGCGCATCCCTGACGGCGGGACGGCTCAGCGCGGCGCCTCCTGCCGGTCCATCCGCCACAGCATCAGCGCGAAGCAGGCCAATCCCCCGACGCAGCCCAGCGCCAGCGCCAGGTCGGCCCGGGCGGGGTCGCTGGCCAGCTGGTTGACCGGCATCTGCCACGGCATCACCACGCCGGCCTTGGCGGAGGTGGCGACCACCGAGAAGAACGTGCCGGCGATGCCCAGCGCCAGCGCCGGCACGAAGCTGGCATGGCGCAGCGCCAGCCACAGCTGCACCGCGACCAGCAGCCAGGCGGCGAGGAAGATGCGCCCGAGCAGCAGCAGGAACGCAGGGATGTCCGGCGTGCCGGTGGCCGCCACCGCCGGCTTCACCGCGCCTGCCAGCAGGACCGCCAGCGGCGCCAGCAGGGCCAGCAGCAGGCTCATGCCCGCCACCACGCCCAGCGCGCAGGCGGCCTTGGCGGCGTACAGGTGCCAGCGCGGCCGCGGCAGCCCGCGCAGGTGGTCCCAGGCGCGCGGCCCGTGTTCGGCCTGTGCCAGCAGGGCGGTCAGCGCCGTGGCGCACATCGGCAGCATGAAGAAGGCCCAGATCGCCGCCGACGATTGCAATGGCATCTGCCAGGGCATCGGCTTGTCCAGGCGGAGGGCGTTGAAGAACACGAACACGGCGATCAGCAGCGGCGCGACGGCGGCCAGCAGCAGGGCCAGCGAGCGGCGCAGCTTGTAGACCTCCACCGCGAGCGCGGTGGCGAAGCGGGGCGGGGCGAAGGCTACGGTTGGGGTGGACATGTCGGGCTCCTCGTCAGGCGGCGGCCGCGGGCTGCGCGGCCTGCCGGTACAGGGTTTCCAGGCTGCGGCGGCGCGGCGCCAAGGCGTGCACGCGCACGCCGGCCGCGCACAGCGCGTGGTTCAGGGCCGCGGCGGCGGCGTGCGGGGCGTCGCCCGCGGCCAGGCGCACCACCACGGCATCGGCGTCGGCATCGCGTTCGGCCGTGAAGCCGTGGCCGCGCGCCACGGCCAGCGCCCGCTCGGGCGCATCGCTGCCGATTTCCACCTCGGCGGCCAGGCCGGCCTGCAGCGCGGTCAGCGCGCCTTCCAGCACCAGCCGGCCGTGGCTGACGATGCCGACATGGGTCGCGACCTGTTCGATCTCCCCCAGCAGGTGGCTGGACACCAGCACGGTGGCGCCGGCGCGGTCGGGCAGTTCGCGCAGGAAGCGGCGCATGTCGGCGATGCCCTCGGGGTCCAGGCCGTTGGTGGGCTCGTCCAGCACCAGCACCGGCGGGGCGCCCAGCATCGCGCGCGCCAGCCCCAGCCGCTGGCGCATGCCCAGCGAATAGTCGGACACCCGGCGACGCCCGTGCGTGGCCATGTCGGTGGCGGCCAGCACGCGGTCGATCTCGGCGGCGGGCAGGCCCAGCAGGCGCCGGCACAGGGCCAGGTTCTCGCGGCCGGTCAGGTGCGGATAGAAGCCCTGCGCCTCCAGCAGCGCGCCGACCTGGCGCGCCGCCGCCAAGCGGTTGCGGGCCACGTCCAGGCCGTGGATCCGGGCGCTGCCGGCGTCGGGCAGCAGCAGGCCCAGCAGCAGTTTGATGGTGGTGGTCTTGCCGGCGCCGTTGCGGCCGAGAAAGCCGTAGACGCTGCGCGCGGGGACGGTCATGTCGATGCGGTCGACCGCGGTGCGGTCGCCGAAGCGGCGGGTGAGGCCGCGGGTTTCGATGGCGGCGGACATGGGCGGGGCTCCTGCGGAAATTTAATTCGCGCATAAAGTTTGCGCGGAAGCCGGAATTTAAGTCAAGATTAAATTTCCAAGCCTCGCCGGAACT
Organism: uncultured Thermomonas sp.; assembly: GCA_946480065.1. The sequence continues at coordinate 15,033 of CAMLJA010000015.1, forward strand.
CAGCCCATGCCGCTCCCGGACCGCTTCCGCCGCCACTGTCGCTGGCTGCGCGCCGCCACCCTGCTGGTCCTTGCCGGACTGGCGCTGCTGCTGGGCGTCGGCGCCAGCACCATCCCCTGGTCGCCCACTGCCGGCGCACCGGAGGACCAGGCGTTGCTGCTGCTGGTCCGACTGCTGCCGGGGCTGGGCTACCTTTGGGCGCTGTGGGCGGTGCAGCGGGCGCTGGGCGAACTGGCCGCCGGCCGGTTGTTCCACGCCGCGGTGGCGCGCGGCATCCGCCACATCGGGATCGGCGTGCTGGCGGGTGCGCTGGCCAGCGTGTTCGCCATCACCAACCTGTCCCGCCTGATCGTGGGCGGGCAGGGCGGGCTGGCCTACTTCGACCTGTCCGGCATCGTGCTGGGCGTGGTCGGGGCCGCGCTGGTGCTGCTGGCGCGCGTGGTGGACAGCGCCCGCGCGCTGCAGGCCGAGCTGGACGAGATCCTCTGATGCCGGTCCGGATCACGCTGGACGCGATGCTGGCCCGGCGCGGCATGACCGCGCGGGAACTGGCGGCCACGGTGGGCATCAGCGAGACCCAGATGTCGCTGTTCCGCAGCGGCAAGGTCAAGGGCATCCGCTTCCGCACGCTGGCGCGGCTGTGCGCGGCGCTGGGCTGCGTGCCCGGCGACCTGCTGGACTACGCCTTCGATGCGGACGACCTGCGCGACGCCGACGGGGACGCGGGCGGTGAGGCCTGAATTGGGGCCTTGTGCGCGCCGCGTCCGCGGGCGAAGGTGCGCATCCCCGTATCAGGAGCTGCATCCGATGATCGAGCGCATCGACGCCGGCCCGCGCATGTCCGAGGCCTGCGTGCACGGCGGCATCGCCTACCTCGCCGGGCAGGTCCCGGAAACCCCGGGTGCCGGCATCGAGACCCAGGCCCGCGAAGTGCTGGCCGCCATCGACGCGCTGCTGGCGC
>CAMLJA010000016.1 GCA_946480065.1 uncultured Thermomonas sp.
GCGAGCCGAAGGTGCCGCCGTTGGTGATGGTGAAGGTGCCACCCTGCAGGTCCTCCAGCTTCAGGCCGCCCTCGCGCGCGGCCTTCGCGTAGCCGTCGATGCCCTTCTCGATGTCGGCGAACGACATCCGCTCGACGTTGCGCAGCACCGGCGTGACCAGGCCCTTGTCGGTGGACACCGCGATGCTGATGTCGGCGTAGCCGTGGTAGATCACGTCGTTGCCGTCGACCGAGGCGTTGACCGCCGGGTGGCGCTGCAGGGCGTTGGCGGCGGCCTTGGCGAAGAAGCTCATGAAGCCCAGCTTGATGCCGTATTCCTTCTGGAACGACTCGCCCAGCTCCTTGCGCATCTGCATGACCTTGCCAAGGTTGACCTCGTTGAACGAGGTCAGCATCGCGATGGAGTTCTTGGACTGCATCAGGCGCTCGGCGATGCGGGCGCGCATGCGGGTCATCGGCACCCGCTCCTCCGGGCGCGCGCCGCCGCCCACGCCGGCGGTCTTGCCGGCGGCGTAGTTGACGATGTCTTCCTTGGTGACCATGCCGCGGCGGCCGGTGCCGGCCACGTCGGCCGGATCCACGCCGCTGGTGTTGGCGGCGAAGCGCGCGCCCGGTGGCAGGTCGCCGCCCTTGGCGGGGGCGGGCGCGGCCTTGGCGGGCTCGGCCTTGGCGGGTTCGGCCTTCGCGGCTTCGGTCTTGGCCGGCGCGGCCTCGGCCTTGTCCTTGGAGGCCTCGGCGGCGGGCGCGGCGCCTTCCTCGATCACCGCGATGACCTGCTGGCTGGTGACGGTGGCGCCGGCCTCGAACTTGATCTCCTTGAGCACGCCGTCGACCGGCGAGGGCACTTCCAGCACCACCTTGTCGGTCTCCAGGTCGAGCAGGTTCTCGTCGCGCTTGACCGCGTCGCCGGCCTGCTTGTGCCAGCTGGCGATGGTGGCGTCGGACACGGATTCGGGGAGAACCGGAACTTTGACTTCGATGGCCATGGGGCGTCCTGTCGGAATGCGTTTGAATGGGGTTATTCGGTGCCGGCGGGGCTGCCGGCGGGGTTCACCAGCGCGTCGGCGATCAGCGCGGCCTGCTCGGCCACGTGCTCGGCCAGGTGGCCGGCGGCCGGCGAGGGCGAGGGCGCGCGGCCGGCGTAGTGCAGGACCTGCCTGGGCTGCAGGCAGGCGCGCAGGTGGTGCTGGATCTGGTACCAGGCGCCCTGGTTGCGCGGCTCTTCCTGGCACCACACCACCTCGGCGGCGCCCAGGCGCTTGAGTTCGTCCGCCAGTTCCGGGCGCGGGAACGGGTACAGCTGTTCCACGCGCACCAGCGCCACGTCCTTCAGGCCCTGCTTCTGCGCCTCCTCCAGCAGGTCGTAGTAGACCTTGCCCGAGCACAGCACCGCCCGGCGCACCTTCTTCGCGCTGGCGGTGGTGTCCGGGATCAGGCGCTGGAACTCGCCGTCGGCCAGCTCGTCCAGGCTGGACACCGCCAGCTTGTGGCGCAGCAGCGACTTCGGCGTCATCACCACCAGCGGCTTGCGCGTGCTCATGCGCATCTGCCGGCGGATCATGTGGAAGTCCTGCGCCGGCGTGGTGGGCACGCAGACGATCATGTTGTCCTGCGCGCACAGCTGCAGGAAACGCTCCAGGCGGGCCGAACTGTGTTCCGGACCCTGGCCCTCGTAGCCGTGCGGCAGGTACAGGGCCAGGCCGCACAGCCGGTCCCACTTGGCCTCGCCGGCGGCCAGGAACTGGTCTATCACCACCTGCGCGCCGTTCGCGAAGTCGCCGAACTGGGCTTCCCAGATGTCCAGCGTCATCGGGTCGGCGGTGGCGTAGCCGTACTCGAACGCCATCACCGCCTCCTCGCTCAGCAGGGAGTCGATGATCGCCACGTCCTCCTTGTTATCCACCAGCTCGCGCAGCGGCAGGTAGTAGGCGTCGGTGGCCTGGTCGTGGAGGATGGCGTGGCGGTGGAAGAAGGTGCCGCGGCCGCAGTCCTGGCCGACCAGGCGCAGGCGGTAGCCCTCGTCCAGCAGGGTGGCGTAGGCCAGGTTCTCGGCGAAGCCCCAGTCGCCCGGCTGCTCGCCAGCCGCCATCTTGCGGCGGTCGTCGTAGATCTTGGCCACCCGCGGGTGCAGCTTGACCTCCTCCGGCACCGTGTTGATGCGGCGGGCCAGCGCGTCCAGCGCCTTGCGCGGCACCCGGGTGTCCACCGGATCCGACAGCTTGCCGGCCAGGTACTTGCTCCAGTCGATGAAGATCGCGTCGGGCTGCTCCTGGACCACGTCGGTGGTGATCTCGCCGGCGTCCAGGCGGTCCCGGTGCGCGTCGACCAGCGCCTGCGCGTCGGCCTCGCCGATGCTGCCCTCCGCGGCCAGCCGCGCCGCGTATAGCTCGCGGGTGGTCTTCATGGCGCGGATCTTGCGGTACATCACCGGCTGCGTGGCCGCCGGCTCGTCGGCCTCGTTGTGGCCGTGGCGGCGGTAGCAGACCAGGTCGATGACCACGTCCTTGGAGAACCGCTGGCGGAAGTCGAAGGCCAGCTCGGCCACGAAGGCCACCGCCTCCGGGTCGTCGCCGTTCACGTGCAGCACCGGCGCGCCGACCATCTTGGCCACGTCGGTGCAGTACAGGGTGGAGCGGGCATCCTCGGCGGCGCTGGTGGTGAAGCCGACCTGGTTGTTGATGACCACGTGCACGGTGCCGCCGACCGCGAACCCGCGCGCCTGCGACATCTGGAACAGCTCCATCACCACGCCCTGGCCGGCGAACGCGGCGTCGCCGTGCATCAGGATGGGCAGCACCTGCTTGCGCGCCTTGTCGCCGCGGCGCAGCTGGCGCGAGCGCACGCTGCCGGTCACCACCGGGTCCACGATCTCCAGGTGCGAGGGGTTGAACGCCAGCGCCAGGTGCACCGGGCCGCCGGGGGTGGCGACGTTGGCGGAGAAGCCCATGTGGTACTTCACGTCGCCGGTGTGGGCGTGGTCGCCGTCGCGGGTGTGCTCGAACTTGCCCTCGAACTCGTCGAACAGCTTGCGCGGCGGCTTGCCCAGGGTGTTGACCAGCACGTTCAGGCGGCCGCGGTGGGCCATGCCCAGCACCACGTCCTTGACGCCGTCGCCGCCGGCGCGGCGGATCACCACGTCCAGCAGCGGGATCAGGCTCTCGCCGCCCTCCACCGAGAAGCGCTTCTGGCCGACGTACTTGGTGTGCAGGTAGCGCTCCAGGCCTTCGGCGGCGGTCAGCCGCTCCAGGATCCGGGCCTTCTGCTCCTTGCTGCGGCCGTAGTCGCCGGCGGCCGTTTCCAGCCGCTCATACAGCCAGCGGCGCTGCTCGGCGTCGGTGATGTGCATGAACTCGGCGCCGATGCTGCCGGTGTAGGTGGCCTTGAGCAGCGCCAGCAGATCGCCCAGCTTCATCCGTTCGCGGCCGGCCACGCCGCCGGTGCTGAACTCCACCGCGGCATCGCTCTCGGACAGGCGGTGGAAGCCCAGCGCCAGGTCCGGCGCGTCCGGCTTCACCGCCAGGGCCAGCGGGTCCAGGTTGGCGGCCAGGTGGCCGCGCGAGCGGTAGGCGGTGATCAGCTTGCCGACCGCGCGCTCGCGCTCGTCGCCGCCGCCGCCCGGGGTGCCGCCGCCGCGCGCGGCCTGGCGGGCCGCCTCGGCGACCTGGGCGATGACCGCCGAATGCGGCACGTCCCCGGCCTCGCGGCCGTGCAGGCCGTCGAAGTACTGCTTCCACTTCGGCCCCACGCTGTCCGGGGCGACCAGGTACTGCTCGTAGAGGTCCTCGAGGTAGGCACCGTTGGCGCCGAGCTGCGAGGACTGGGCGAATTGCTTGAGGAGACTGTCCACCATGGCGTGGGAGGCGGCCCTAGGTAAATGATTGATCCAGCGAGGATTCGGCTTCCGCTCGGCTCAGGGTGAATGGGCCCGCGAAGGGCTCGGATTATAGCCGCAGGCCGTTGCGCACTGCATCACGTGCGTGGCTCGCACGTTCCTCAGAGGCCCAGCGCGCGGTACTCGCCGACCGGCCGCGAGCGCTCCCACGCCTGCTCGTGCTCGGCCCGCAGCTGCCGGCACTTCGCCGGCGCGCCCAGCGCGGTTTCGCCCTGGACGCGCTGGCCCAGCCGCCGCAGGTAGTAGCCGCCGGCATCGCTGGCGATGAAGGCGGCCGGGTCCTCGCGGTCCATCGGGTCGTCCAGCTCGCGGAAGGCGAAGATGCTGGGCAGGCGCTGCGCCAGCGCGATCAGGGGTGCGTGCGCCCGCTGCGGGGCGTCGGCATCGTGCAGCAGCACCCGGACCTGGTTGCCGCGCCCGGCGGTGGCGAACCGGCGCAGCGCCTCCAGCACCCCGGGATCGTCCAGCAGGCCCGGGTCCAGGGCGTGGCTGCGGATCCACAGCCAGCGGCGCGCGCCGGCCACGATCCGCCGGATGGCGTCCACGGCCTCGTCGCGGGTCTCGATCGCGTGCGGCGCGTCCAGCGCCAGTACCATCGCCTGGTGTTCGATCCCCGCTTCCTGGAAGCGCCCGCCCTCCGGCCGGAAGCCGTGGCGCAGGTAGAAGTCGATCGCGCCGGCCTGTGCGTTCAGCCGGACCTCGCGGCGGCCCTGCCGCAGGGCTTCGTCCAGCAGCGCGCGCAGCAGGGCGTCGCCGATGCCGCGCCCGCGCCACGGCGAGCGCACCGCCATCCGGCCGATCCGGCCGTCCGGCGCGAGCCGCGCGGTGCCCACCGGGGTGCCGTCCGCCAGCCGCGCCAGCGCGTGGGTGCAGGCCGGGTCCAGGGCGTCGCGCTCGATCTCCGCCGGCACCCGCTGCTCGCCCAGGAACACCTCGTCGCGCACCGCCCGCAGCGCGGGCAGGGCGGACTGGAAGTCCACCAGCGCGACCTCGAACCCCGGCTCCGCCGCGTTCGCGTTCATCCCTCGTCCTCGCTCCCGTCGTCCTGCGCCTGCAGCCGGTAGTGGCCGGCCTCCAGCAGCGCGAACACCGCGTCGCGCCCGGGCTGCCCCAGCGCGTCGTAGAGCCGGCCGTCCACGGCGTCGGCCGCGGCCAGGCGCCGGGCGTCCCGCGCCGGCATCGGATGGCAGCTGCCGCCGGCGTACAGACGCGCCTGCCGGCCGGCCCGCCGCCAGGCCATCCGCGACCACGGGTGCCGCAGCAGCCGCCCGCCGTGGGCCAGGTCCCATTCGACCTCGATCCGCGGGCGCGCCGCGTCGTCCGGCGCCGGTTCGATGGCGTTGCGGTAGGTGGTGATGAAACTGCCGAACCAGTCGCCGAGCCGGTCCGGATCGCGCATGCGCAGCGCGTTGAGCGCCTCGACCACGCGCGCCATCGCCGCGGCGTCGATCTCGAACGGATCCGCGGCCGGGGCCAGGCCGGGATCGGCGTAGCGCAGCGACTCCGGCGCGTCGGCGGCCAGGGTGTCGACGAAATCGCCCAGCAGTTCGGCGGCGCTGGGCGCGCGCATGCCCACCGAGAACGTCAGGCACGGATCCACCGCGACGCCGTGGTGGGGCACGCCGGGCGGCAGGTAGAGCATGTCGCCCGGACCCAGCACCCAGTCGTGGGTGGGATGGAATTCGCGCAGCAGCTTGAGTTCGACGTCGTTGCGGAACTCCAGCGGCGGGCTGGGACCCGCATCGACCTGCCAGCGGCGGTGGCCCCGTGCCTGCAGCAGGAACACGTCGTACTGGTCCACGTGCGCGCCCACCGAGCCGCCGGTGGCGGCGAAGCTGACCATGATGTCGTCGATCCGCCAGCGCGGCAGGAAATCGAACCGATCGAGCAGCGCGCGCAGGTCGGCGTCCCATTTGTCCATGTCCTGGACCAGCAGGGTCCAGTCGTGGTCGGGCAGGGCGGGGAATTCTTCCTCGGCGAACGGCCCGTGGCGCACGCTCCAGGCGTCGGTGGCGGGGTCATGCCGGACCAGCCGCGCCAGCGCGCCGTCCTCGCAGGCCAGCCCGGCCAGGTCCTCGGGTTCCAGCGGCGAGGCGTAGCCGGGGAAGGCGTTGCGGATCAGCAGCGGGCGCTTCTGCCAGTAGTCGCGCAGGAACTGCGCCGGCGGCAGGCCCAGCGGGGACGGGCCGCCGGCGGCGTCGATCTCGATGGGGGGCACGGCCGTGCGGTGCTGGTCGGTCATCGCGAGGGCTCCTTGCGTTCGTCGGCCAGGCGCGCGGCGAGATTGGCGCGGGCATTCGCGGAAAACGCCTTGCAGGCGCCCGGATCGGCCAGCGGCGCATCCCCGCGGAGCCGCGCCAGCAGGTTGCTGGCCGCCGGGTGCGGGGTGAGCAGCACGTCGCAGGGCAGGCCGGCGACGGTGTCGATGCTGCGCTCGAACGCGGCCACGTAGCCGGGGTGGTCGGCGAACCGGTAGTGGCCGTCGGTCAACGCGCTGTGGCTGTCGATGTAGGCGAGGTCCAGGCAGCGCGCGCCCTCGCAGGACCGCCACGTCCAGCTGGTGCCGCCGGGGGCGTGGCCCGGCGTGGCGTGCGACTGCAGCACGAGGTTGCCGACGCGGACTGCGTCGCCCTCGGCCAGGGTGCGCACGTCGGCCACGGCCGGGAAGCTGGCCAGCTCACCGAACTGCGGATCGTCGTGGCCGGGCTTGCCGGTCCGCAGGGTGGCGACCGCGGGCGCGCGCGCCAGCACCGGGGCACCGGTTGCACGCTGCAAGGCGGCCAGCCCGCCGGCATGGTCCATGTGCTCGTGGGTGTTGAGCAGCCGCTTGATCGCGCGCGGATCGACGCCGAGCGCGCGGATGTTGGCGAGGATCGCGGCGGGTGCGCGCTCGGTCGCGCCATCGATCAGGACCGCGCCGGCATCACCCACCACCAGCAGGGCGGCGATCCCGCAGGTGCCGACGTAGTAGGTGTTGCCGAAGATCCGGCGCGGCGGGGCGCGGTCGCTCCAGCCGTCCATCGGGCTGGCGTCGAGCGGGCACGCAGGCACGGCGGGTGCGTCGGCAACAGCCGGCACCACCGATGCCACGCGATTCGCCTCCGGCGTGGAGGGCGCGGCGCAGGCGGCCAGCGCCAGCACGGCCGCCACGAGCACTCCCAGGCGGCCGGAGCGCACGTCAGGCCTCCCGCGCCAGCCGCTCGGCCAGGCCGGTGTAGCTGCCCGGCGTCATGTCCAGCAGGCGCGCCTTGTCGGCGGCGGGCAGCTCCAGCGATTCGACGAAGGCGCGCATCGACGCGGCGGTGATGCCGTGGCCGCGGGTCAGCGCCTTCAGCTGTTCGTAGGGATTGGGCAGGCCGTGGCGGCGCATCACCGTCTGCACGGCTTCGGCCAGCACTTCCCAGCTGGCGTCGAGGTCGGCGGCCAGCCGCTCCGGATTGACGCTGAGCTTGTTCAGCCCGCGCTGCAATGCGTCGAAGCCGATCAGCATGTGGCCGAAGGCGGTGCCCAGCGCGCGCAGCACGGTGGAGTCGGTGAGGTCGCGCTGCCAGCGGCTGATCGGCAGCTTGATCGCGAAGTGTTCGAACAGCGCGCTGGCGATGCCGAAGTTGCCCTCGGCATTCTCGAAGTCGATCGGGTTGACCTTGTGCGGCATGGTGCTGCTGCCCACCTCGCCGGCCTTCACCGCCTGCTTGAAGTAGCCCTGCGAGATGTAGCCCCAGATGTCGCGGCAAAGATCAATCGCGATGGTGTCGATGCGCCTGGCCGCGTCGCACAGCTCGGCCACGCCGTCGTGCGGCTCGATCTGGGTGGTGTAGGGCTGCCAGTCCAGGCCCAGCGATTCGACGAAATGCTGCGAGAACGCCGGCCAGTCCACGTCCGGGTAGGCCGCCACGTGGGCGTTGTAGTTGCCCACCGCGCCGTTGATCTTGCCCGGCATCGGCAGCCCGGCCAGCACTTCGCCCTGGCGCTGCAGGCGCGCCACCACGTTGGCCAGCTCCTTGCCGACGGTGGTGGGCGAGGCGGTCTGGCCGTGGGTGCGCGAGAGCATCGGCAGCGCCGCGTGCTCGTGCGCCATCGCGCGCAGTTTCTGGATCAGCGCGTCGAGCCTCGGCAGCAGCACGTCCTGCCGCGCCTGGCTCAGCATCAGCGCGTAGGACAGGTTGTTGATGTCCTCGCTGGTGCAGGCGAAGTGCACGAATTCCAGCGCCGGGCCGAGCTCCGCGTCGTCCTTCAGCTGTTCCTTGATGAAGTATTCCACCGCCTTGACGTCGTGGTTGGTGGTGGCCTCGATGGCCTTGACCCGCGCCGCGTGCTCGACGCTGAAGCCCTCGGCCAGCGCGCGCAGGCGGGCGGCAGCGTCGGCGGAAAACGGCGGCAGCTCGGGGATGCCCGGCTCGGCGGCCAGCGCCAGCAGCCATTCCACTTCCACCTTCACGCGGGCGCGGATCAGGCCGTACTCGGAGAAGATCGGGCGCAGCGGATCGACCTTGCCGGCATAGCGGCCGTCGAGCGGGGACAGGGCGGTGAGGGCGATGCGGACGTCGGTCATGGGGGCGGCGCGGCGGGACGATGCGCAATTCTAAACCTCGCCGGCGCTATGCTCGGCCGTCTACCAGACGAGGGCAGGCCATGGCGACGCGCAAGCGCTCCGGATTCCGCATCGAGCACGACAGCATGGGCGCGCTGCAGGTCCCTGCCGACGCGCTGTGGGGCGCGCAGACCCAGCGGGCGAAGGACAACTTCCACCTCTCCGGGCGGCCGATGCCGGCCGCGTTCGTGCGCGCGCTGGCCCTGGTCAAGGCCGCCGCCGCGGTGGTCAACGGCCACCTGGGCCTGCTGGACCGGGACCGCGCGGACGCCATCATGGAGGCCGCCACCGCGATCGCCGGCGGGGCGCACGCCGACCAGTTCCCGGTGGACCGCTACCAGACCGGCTCGGGCACCTCCAGCAACATGAACGCCAACGAGGTGATCGCGCACCTGGCGGCCGCGGCCGCGGGGCGCGACGTGCACCCGAACGACCACGTCAACCTCGGCCAGAGCAGCAACGACACCGTGCCCAGCGCGATCCGGGTGATGGCCGTGCTGGAGGCCCGGCAGTCGCTGCTGCCCGCGCTGTCGCACCTGCGCAAGGCGATCGACGGGCGCGCCAAGGCGCTGGGCAAGACGGTCAAGACCGGCCGCACCCACCTGATGGACGCGATGCCGCTGACCATGGCGCAGGAATTCGGCGCGTGGTCGGCGCAGCTGGACTCGGCGCAGGCGCGGATCGAGGACAGCCTGAAGCGGGTGGCGCGGCTGCCGATCGGCGGCACCGCCATCGGCACCGGCATCAACGCCCACCCGAAGTTCGGCAAGGGCGTGGCGAAGGCGCTGCGTGCCGCTACCGGTGCGAAGTTCGAGCAGGCGGCCAATACCTTCGAGGGCCTGGCGGCGCAGGACGACCTGGTGGAGCTGTCGGGCCAGCTCAGCGCGCTGGCGGTGGCGCTGATGAAGATCGGCAACGACCTGCGCTGGATGAATTCCGGGCCGCTGGCGGGGCTGGGCGAGGTGGAGCTGCCGGCGCTGCAGCCTGGCAGTTCGATCATGCCCGGCAAGGTCAACCCGGTGATCCCCGAGGCGTTGTGCATGGCCTGCGCGCAGGTGATGGGGCTGCACCAGGCGGTGACCATCGCCGGCCAGAGCGGCAACTTCCAGCTCAACGTGATGCTGCCGCTGATCGCCTGCGACCTGGACGAGGCGATGGGCCTGCTGGCGAACGGGATGCGGGCGCTGGCCGACCAGGCCATCGCCGGGCTGCGCGTGCGCAAGGAGCGGGTGGCCGCGGCGCTGGACCGCAACCCGATCCTGGTGACCGCGCTGAACCCGGTGATCGGCTACGAGCGCGCCGCCAAGATCGCCAAGCGCGCCTACGCGGAAGGGCGCCCGGTGCTGGAGGTGGCGCTGGAGGACAGCGGGCTGGACGAGGCCACCCTGCGGCGCCTGCTGGATCCCGCCGCGCTGACGCGGGGCGGGATCCACGGCGCGGGTTAGCCCTCGCTGCGGCGGCACTCGTCCAGGTCATCGTCCATGCGCTCGGCGTACGGCGCGAACTGCGGCACCTGGCGCACCAGGTCCTCCTGCACGCGGCGGATCCCGGCGATGCCCGGGCACAGGCCGCGCACCAGCCGGTTGGCGCTGGCCTCGATGCGGCGCTCCATGCGGTCCTCGCTGCCGGTCAGGACCGCCAGCATCATCGCGCCGGTGGCGCCGTGGGCGATCTTCGCGCCGCCGTCCAGGCCGGCGTCGGCCACCGCCAGCACGGTGTCGCGGTAGGCCAGCACCGCGCGCTGCTGGTCGGCGTCCAGCGCGACCGGCGCGTCGCCGATCCGCAGTTCGCCGGCGCGGGTGATTTCGGCGTCGGGATGGCCCTCGGCCTGCAGCGACAGCGGCTCCTCGCGCAGCTCGCGGCGGGCGTCGGCGATCGAGGCGTCGATTTCCTGCTGGATCCCGCCCAGGCAGCCGGACAGCAGCGGCAGGGCGGCGAGCAGGACCAGGGCGGGCAGGCGGGCAAGGATGCGCATGCGGATGGGCTCCGGGGAGTCGGGGTGGCGTGCGGCGCTCACTGGCTGGTGACCGCCACGCCGTTGTCGCGGCCGTGCTTGCCGCAGTCGTCGATATCCTGCTGGGTCATGCGGGCGTAGGGCCGGAACGCCGGCAGCGACGCGGCCAGCGCCTGCTGGGTGGCCAGTAGGGGCGGCAGCTGGCCGCAGAGCTTGAGTGCTTCCGCCTCGATCCGCCGTCCCTGCGCCTCCATGCGCTCGTTGAACGCGCGCTCGCCTTCCTTGCCGCCGAAGATCGCGCCGACGACGCCGGACACGGCCTCGCCCGCGAGGTCGGCGCCCTGGCCGCCGATGGCGATGCCGGAACGCGCCAGCGCGATCACCTGGCCCCGGTAGGCCAGCAGCTGCCGGCGCTGGGCCGGCGTCACCGGCACCGCCTTGCCTTCGACCAGCAGGTCGCCGGCGGGGGTGATCTCGGCCTTCGGCAGGTCCTTCGCCGATGTGCGGATGCGGTGGCCGTTGACGTTCACGTCGGGGCCGTCGGTGAGGCTGATGTTGCCGCTCTCCAGCTCGCGGCTGGCCTCGGCCAGGGCTTTCTCCACCTGGCGGCCGATGAAGCCGCCGGCGTGGTCGCCGCCGGCGGCCGCGGGTGCCGGTGGGGCTGGCGGCGCGGGCGGTGCTGGCGGCGCCGGGGGCTGGCTGCAGGCCAGCAGCGGGAGGCTGGCGAGCAGGGCGAAACCGAGGGTGCGGATGGGGTGCATGGTCGTGTCCTTGGGTCGGGAGGCGGGAGGCGGGCTCAGCCCTCGTCCCGCCAGCGGCGCAGGCGGACCGCCGCGGCCAGCATCGCGATCCCGGCGACGGCGCCGATCCACAGCTGCGGGGTGGCCAGGGTGGAGTAGGTCGCCTTGAGCATCGACAGGTGGTCGGGCACTTCGCCGCCGCGCAGCCCGCCCAGGTCCATCACGTCCATCCAGGTGCCGGGGAACACGCCGCCCAGCAGGTGGACCACGATGTTGCGCCAGAACCACGCGCTGTCCAGGTCGAAGGCGTTCATCACGTCGAACCAGCTGATGAAGATGCCGGCGAAGACCGGGAGCATGATCGCCCACAGGAACGGCTTGCTCTTGGACCAGGCCGAGCACAGCATCAGCCAGCCGGCGGTCGGCAGCGCCCACAGCGCGTACACCGGGATCGAGGCGAGCAGCAGGCCGGCGCTGGCCAGCGGGCTGCCCGGCCCCCAGATCAGGGTGTAGGGGTTGCCGTGGTGCAGCAGCACGAACACGCTCACCAGCACCAGGAAGCCGAACATGCAGGCGATCGAGGCGCCCACCGCCAGCAGCGGGGCCACCAGCAGCGCGCTGGCCGCCTTCGACACCACGGTATCGCGGTCGGAGACCGGCAGCGACTTCCAGAACAGCACGCTGCGGTCCTTGCGCTCGTCGTACAGGCTGCCGAGGCAGTAGAAGAACACCACGAAGCCGAGCACCATCATCGGCCACAGCGACGACATGAACATGCTCACGTCGATCCCGCCCGCGAGCTTCTGCATCGCCTCGGCGTCCATCCGCGAGCTGATCGCGCCCAGGTCCAGGCCGTTGATCATCACGTGGCCGTCGATCTGCACCTTGCCCGAGGCCACCGCGCGCCGCGCGGCCACCTCGCCGACCACCAGCGCCATCAGGGTCAGCGCCAGCGAGATCCCGCCGGCCCACAGCGGGGCCCAGAAGAAGCCGCCCTTGTGTTCCCAGAACTCGCGCCGGAGCAGCAGCCGGAGCTTGTGGGTGGCGTGCGGCGCCGGGCGCGGCGCGGGGGCCGGGCCGTTGTCGATCGCCATCGCGTCGTAGGTCGTGTTCATGCGTAGGTTCCCTTCATGGTGGCCACGAACAGGTCGGCCAGGCCGGGGGTGCGGGTCTCGCCGAGCCGGGCCAGCTGGCCGGGGTCGGCGCCGTCGAAGACCATCACGGTCTTGCCGAACGGCAGCGCGCGCTCGTCGATGGGGTTGAGGCGGCGGGCCTCCTCGATCCGGTCGGCGCCCACCAGTACCTCGGTGTAGCGCTCGCCCACCGCGTCCATCGGCGCGTTCAGCACGATCCGGCCGTCGCGGATGAACATCACGTCGGTGAGGATGTGCTCGATCTCCTCGACCTGGTGGGTGGTGACCAGGATGGTCTTCTCCTCGTCGAAGTAGTCCTCCAGCAGGCGCTGGTAGAACTGCTTGCGGTAGAGGATGTCCAGGCCCAGGGTGGGTTCGTCCAGCACCAGCAGGCGGGCGTCGATGGCCATCACCAGCGCCAGGTGCAGCTGCACGATCATGCCCTTGGACATCTCGCGCACCTTCAGGCCCGGCTTCAGCTGGGTGCCTTCCAGGAAGCGGCGGCACTTGGCGGCGTCGAAGCGCGGGTGCACCCCGGCGACGAACTCGATCGCCTGCGCCACCGTGATCCAGCGCGGCAGCACGGCCACGTCGGCGATGAAGCAGACCTCGTTCATCAGCTCGTCGCGCTGGGTGCGCGGATCCTTGCCCAGCACCTTGAGCTCGCCGTCGAACGGCACCAGGCCCAGGATCGCCTTCAGCGCGGTGGTCTTGCCGGCGCCGTTGGGCCCGATCAGGCCGACGATGCGGCCGACCGGGATGTCGAAGTCGGCGCCGTCCAGCGCCACCTTGTCCTTGTAGGCCTTGCGCAGGCCGCGCGCGGCGACCACGTTGCGGACGGGTGCGTTCATTTCGCCCCCCACTTGCCCTTGGGATCGAGCAGTTCGGCTGGCTCCAGGCCCAGGCGCTGGATGCGTTCCAGCACCAGCGGCCATTCCTCGCGCAGGAAGCGCTCGCGTTCGCTCGCCATCAGCCGCGCCGTGGCCCCTTCGGTCACATACATGCCAAGTCCCCTGCGTTTTTCGACGAGTTGGTCGTCCGCGAGCTCCTGGTAGGCGCGCGAGACGGTGATCGGGTTGAGTTGGTATTCCGCCGCGACCTGCCGCACCGAGGGCAGGGCGTCGCCGGGCTTGAGCACGCCGTCCAGCAGCATCGCCACCACGCGCTCCTTGAGCTGGCGGTAGATGGGGGCGCCATCGTTCCATTCGACTGCGGTCATGGCTCAGCCCCGGGGTGCGAAGGAGAAGAAGGGCATGGCCAGCGACGAGCGGCCGCGGCGTGCCCGGGGGGCCGGCGTGGCGGCGTCGGCGCGGGTGGCCTGTTCGATGGTGTCCTGGGTGGCCTCGATCCCGGCCAGTGCGCCCACGCCCGCATCCAGGGCCGGGGTGGCGGGCACGGCCGCGATCAGGCCCAGCACCAGCATGCAGCAGCTGGCGACGATGCCCATCAGGGAGTTGTGCAGCTTGCGGTTCATGGCGGACGTCCTGCTCTGGGTATTCAGTGTTGTAGGCAACTATAACACTAGGATTTCCCCCGTCAAGCGCCGCGTGACCCAACTGAAGTCATGGTCCGGGCCGACCGGCGCAGCGGGAAGGCTGAACGCAGGCGCCGCGCGGGATTGCCGCCCCCGCGCGCGCGGACCACAATGGGTGGATCGCGCGCGGACTGCGGTTCCGCGCCCCCCCACGTTCCCAGGAGCTTCCGATGCCCCGTTTCGTGCGCGCCCTCTGCGCGCTGATGCTCGCCCTTGCCGCCGCCACCGCCTTCGGCCAGCAGGCCAGCCTGGACAGCGAGCGCGCCAAGATCGGCTACATGATCGGCATGGACGTGGCCCACTCGGTGGCCCCCGCGGTCCCGGACATGGACATGGCGGCGTTCCGGCGCGCGCTGGAGAACGCGCTGGCCGGTGGCAAGCCGCTGCTGGACGCGGACCGCGCCCGCCGCACCTCGCAGGCGCTGATGGCCAGCATCGGCGCGCGCGGCACCGGCAAGCCGGCCGCCGCCGTCGACCGCGCCGACGTCGGCCTGCTGGTCGGCGCCGACGTGGGCCGCTCGCTGGCCGCGATCCGCGGGGAATTCGACGTGCCGGTGTTCCTGCAGGGCTTCCGCGACGGCAGCGATCCCAAGGCCAAGCCGCTGCTGGACCCGGCCGAGGCCGACCGCCTGCGCGTGGCTTTCTCCGCGCGGCAGCAGCAGGTCGAGCAGGCCAGGGCTGCCGCGCGCGGCGCGAAGAACCGCGAGGCGGGCGAAGCGTTCCTGGCAAAGAACAAGACGGTCAAGGGCGTGTTCACCACCCCCAGCGGGCTGCAGTACATGATCCTGCGCCAGGGCAACGGGCCGCGCCCGCTGCCGGGCCAGCGCGTGCGGGTGAACTACGAGGGCAAGCTGCTGGACGGCACCGTGTTCGACAGCTCCTACCGCCGCGGCCAGCCCGCCGAGTTCTCGCTGGACCAGGTGATCGCCGGCTGGCGCGAGGGCGTGGGCATGATGCCGGTCGGCGGCAAGTACCGCTTCTGGATCCCCGGCGCCATCGGCTACGGCGAGGAGGGAACTCCCGACGGTTCGATCGGTCCCAATGCCACCCTCGTCTTCGACGTCGAACTGCTGGGCGTGCAGTAAGCGCGCCATCCCAAACAAGCGCCGCGCGGCCTTTGCCGGCCGCGGCGGCCATCCCCATCCCACCGGAGTCCCGAACTGATGAAGCCCGTTGTCCGCGCCACCGCCATCGCCCTCGCCAGCACCCTGGCGCTCGCCGCCTGCGACAAGTCGGCGCAGAAGACGCCCGACGCCGCCGCGCCCGACGCCGCCAAGGCCGGTGCCGAGGCCGGCAAGGACGGCAAGCGGGCCTACCCGGGCCTGCCGACCGAGAAGGAGCAGATCAGCTACACCATCGGCATGGCGATGGGCAAGCAGCTCACGGAGATCAAGGACGAGGTCAACCTCGACACCGTGGTCAAGGCGATGCGCGCGCAGATGGCCGGCGAGAAGCTGCTGCTGACCGAGGACCAGGCCAAGCAGATCTTCGAGGGCTTCGGCCAGAAGATGCAGGCCAAGCAGATCGCCAAGATGATGGCGGACGCCAAGGCCAACCAGGACAAGGGCGACGCCTTCCTGGCCGAGAACGCCAAGAAGCCCGGCGTGACCACCACCGCCTCCGGCCTGCAGTACCAGGTGCTGACCGAGGGCAAGGGCGCCAAGCCCGGCCCGAAGGACGGGGTGAAGGTGCACTACAAGGGCACCCTGCTGGACGGCAAGACCTTCGACAGCTCCTACGACCGCGGCGAGCCGGCGGTGATGCCGCTGGAGGGCGTGATCCCGGGCTGGAGCGAGGGCCTGCAGCTGATGCCGGTGGGCTCCAAGTACAAGTTCTGGATCCCGGCCAAGCTGGCCTACGGCGAGCAGGCGCCGCCGATGATCGGCCCCAACCAGGTGCTGGTGTTCGAGGTCGAGCTGCTGGACGTGGTCAAGCCGCCGTCCGCCAAGTAATCGATTCGCCACGCGGGGGGACGTATCCTTCGGGATGCGTCCCCCTTCGCTTTTCCGGGACTTCCTTCCGCAACGGATCCTGCACATGCGCGTCTGCATCTTCGGCACCGGCTACGTCGGCCTGGTGACCGGCACCTGCCTGGCCGAGGTCG
>CAMLJA010000017.1 GCA_946480065.1 uncultured Thermomonas sp.
GGCCGGGATCGGCGGCGGGCGCGTCGGCGGCGTCCGGCGCGGCCCGGCCGGCCGGCGCGGCGTCCGCGGGCGGGGTCGGGTCGAACAGGCTGGCCTGGGACGGGGGCTGGGGACGGGTCGGCATCGCCGCCATTATGGCGAAGCGGGCCTGTCGGCGCCCCCGGGGGGCGCCAGCGAGGCTTCGGCGCGGGCCACGAAGTCGGCCAGGTACCAGTGGCCGTCGATCCGCACCGCCGGCACCACCGCGTCGATCGGGCGGCCGGCCAGCGGGTAGCGCAGGCGCAGGCGCGCGGTGTCGCCGGTCTGCGCCAGCAGCCGCACGTCCAGCCCGCGCAGGCTGGCGTCCAGGTCCAGGCCGTACTGCTGCCGCAGCTGGGCGATCAGGGTGGCCAGGAACGGCGACAGCCTGGCCAGGGTGGGCTCCATGCCGAGCGCGGCATAGGCCGCCTTGCCGGCCTTGCCGTCGATCCCGCTGCGGGTGGCGGCGGCGGTCAGGGCGGTGAAGAAGCGCTCGGCGCGGGCCGGGTCCGACAGCGGCGCGGCCAGCGCCCAGTCGCCGAGCGCGCGGATGGCCTGCGCCACGTGGTCGCGCTCCTCGTCGGTGTAGGCCGCTTCCTTGGCCACGTATTCGCCGCCGAACAGCACCAGCGTGCGCACCGCCTGGTCGATGTCGCGGTCGGCGCCGGCGAACTGGCGGCGGAAAGTCGCCATCAGCGCGGCCTGCGCGCCGGGCGCCTGCAGCGCCGCCAGCATCCGCGGCAGGCGGCCGTCCAGCGGCAGTTCGTCCAGCGGCCAGCGGGTGGTGCCGGCGCGCCAGCCGGCCTGCAGCCGCGCGTGCAGCGCCGGCGGCACCGCCAGCCGGGCGAAGCCGTCGCCGTCGCGCGCCAGCAGGCGGTCGCGCAGGACGGTCACGGCCTCGACCGGTCGCGCGGCCGGGCGGGCGGCCGCGGCCGGGGCCGACGCCACCACCGGCGCGCCGGGTCCCTCCGCGCGCTGGCAGGCCGCCAGCGCGGCGGCCGCGCACAGCGCCAGCAGCAGGCCGCGGACGACGGCCGCGGGACGGGACTGCAGGGGTCTGGGGAGTCGCATCGGCCGAGTGTCGGCGCCCGGCCGCCCCGCGCGCAAGCCGGGCGCTGGCAGAAAAAAGGAGGCCGCAGGGCCTCCTTCAAGTCCGGCCGGAGCCGGAGGACAGCAGTGGTGGCATGGCGCCGGACGAGCCGGCTGGCCGCAGGCTACGCTGTCCGCATTGTTAATGCAATGCCTGATGAATCATCTAGTAAGTATTTGATTTATCTGGCGTCGTTCAGGGCGGCTTCCTTGCGCGCGCGGCGCTCGGCCGCGGGCAGCGACCAGGCGTTGTCGAACAGCGCCGGCTCCCAGCTGCCATAGACCGGGTTGGGCAACGCCCACCAGCGCTGGCCCATCCAGTCCGCGTAGGGGGCGATCGCGGCGCGGCGCCCCTCGGGGGTATTGGCCACCACCTGCACGAAGTCGCCCACCTGGTCGCCGAACTGCATCAGCACGCGGTAGCCGTCGGCCACCCGCTTGCGGCGGCAGGCCTTCTCGGACCCTTCCTGCTCGCAGCCGGCCACCACCGTGCCCAGGCCCAGGAACTGGTCGGCGCGCGCGATCGGGAAGCCGGCGCGGCGCAGGTTCGCCACCGTGGCCGCGGCCAGGCTGGCGTCGCGGTTGCTGATGTAGAACACGGTGACCCCGCGCGCGGCGGCGGCCTTGAGGAACTCGAGCGCGCCCGGCAGCGGCGTGGCCTTTTCCTCCATCACCCAGGCGCCCCAGGCGGCCTCGTCGAAGCCCCGGCGCTCGCGGATCTGGCGGACCTGGCTGGGCGAGTTGTCCAGCACGGTCTCGTCCACGTCCACGATGATCGCCGGCGGCAGCCCGCGCGGGTCGTTGCTGCGCTCTTCCTTCGGCAGCGCGTCCCAGCCCGGGTCGGCCAGGGCCGCCGCCAGCTGCGCGGCGGCCGCCCGGTAGACGGTGCGGTACACCAGGTCGCGCTCCACCGAGGTCTGGTACCAGACCGTGGCGTTGAGGCTGTCGTCGGCCGGCGGCCCGGCCTCGGGGACGCGCGGCGGCGGGACCGCGACCGGCGCCGGCGCCGGCGCGACGGTGGCGCAGCCGGCCAGCAGGACGGCTGAGAGCAGGGAAACGGCCGGGATCATCGGGCGCATGCGGGGGCCTCGTGGGAGCTGGGGCGAGTGTAACCGCGGCGGATGACGGCTCAGTCGGCCAGCAGCGCGCGGATGTTGGCGATGCCGGCGCTGCGGCGCTCGGCCTTGTGCGCGGCGTCCGCCACCGGGTCGGCGCCGTCGCGCTGCAGTTCGTCGCCCGGCAGCTCGTCCAGGAACCGGCTGGGCTTGAGCCGCAGGGTGTCGCCCCAGCGCTGGGCTTCCTTGGCATGCGACAGCCACAGCCTTTCCTTGGCGCGGGTGATGCCGACGTAGAACAGCCGGCGCTCCTCGTCGATGCGGCCTTCCTCGATGCTGGCCTCGTGCGGCAGGTTGCCGTCCTCCACGCCGACGATGAACACGAAGCGGAACTCCAGGCCCTTGGAGGCGTGCATCGACATCAGCCGCACCTGGTTGCCGGCATCGCCCTTGTCGGCGTGCGAGAGCAGCGCCAGCGCGGCGGCCAGTTCGCCGGGCCCACTGGTCTTCGGGCCGTCGAACCAGTCGGCCAGTTCATCGAGGTTGCGCCGGCGCGCCTGGAACTGGGCCTCGTCCTTGCAGCTGGCGCGCAGCGCGGCCAGCAGGCCGGAGCGCTCGTTGAGTTTGCGCACCAGTTCGGCCGGCGGCAGCGTGCGGGCGTCCGCGCGCAGGCCCTGCACGATGGTGGAGAAACCCTGCAGCGCGTTGGCCGCGCGCGCCGGCAATTGCTGCGCCACCGCCATCGACTCGGCGGCGCGGGCCAGCGGCAGGTGCTTCTGGTTGGCCAGCTCGCCCAGCTTCGCCAGCGTGCCGGCGCCGACGCCGCGGTTGGGCGACTGCACCGCGCGCAGGAAGGCGGCGTCGTCGTCGGGATTGGCCAGCAGGCGCAGCCAGGCCAGCGCGTCCTTGACCTCGCCGCGGTCCAGGAACGCAGTGCCGCCGCTCAGGTGGTACGGGATGCGCAGCAGCTGCAGCGCCTTTTCCAGCGCGCGGCTCTGGTGGTTGCCGCGGAACAGGATGCAGCACTCGCCCCACGGCGGCGTGCCGTCAGGCGCGGCGTGCTTCCTGGCGACGAAGTCGATCTCGGCCGCCACCTTCTCCGCCTCGTGGGCGGCGTCGCGGCACTCCCAGACGCGGATGCGCTCGCCGTCGGCGGCCTCGCTCCACAGCGTCTTAGGATGTTCGTGCGGGTTGTGGGCGATCAGCGCGTTGGCGGCGCGCAGCACGCGGTTGGAGCAGCGGTAGTTCTGCTCCAGCTTGATGATCGCAAGCTGAGGGTAGTCGCTGCCCAGCGCCAGCAGGTTGTCCGGGTTGGCGCCGCGCCAGGCGTAGATGCTCTGGTCGTCGTCGCCCACGCAGGTGAACTGGCCGGCCTCGCCGGCGATCGCCTTGAGCAGCCGATACTGCGCGTCGTTGGTGTCCTGGCATTCGTCCACCAGCAGGTAGCCGATGCGCTCGCGCCAGCCCAGGCGCGCGTCCTCGTCGTTCTCCAGCAGCTGCACCGGCAGCCGGATCAGGTCGTCGAAGTCGACCGCGTTGAACGCCGACAGCCGCTGCTGGTAGCGCGCGTACAGCGCCGCGGCCTCGCGCTCGCGGGTGCTGCGCGCGGCCTCCGCCGCCTGCTCCGGCGACAGCCCGGCGTTCTTGGCGCGGCTGATCAGCTGCTTCATCGCTTCGATCGCATCCGGCTTGCTGCCCGGCGGCAGCAGGTCCTTGATCTGGGAGGCGGAATCGTCGGCATCGAAGATCGAGAAGCCGCGCCGCAGGCCCAGCTTGGCGTGGTCGATCTGGACGATCTTCAGCCCCAGCGCGTGGAAGGTGCTGACGGTCAGCTCCTGCGCGGCATCGCCCCTGATGCGCTTGCCGACGCGCTCGCGCATCTCGCGCGCGGACTTGTTGGTGAAGGTGATCGCGGCGATGCGCTTGGCCGGATAGCGCCCGGTCTGCACCAGGTGCGCGATCTTCTCCACGATCACCCGGGTCTTGCCGCTGCCGGCGCCGGCCAGCACCAGCAGCGGGCCTTCCACGTGCAGGACCGCGGCGCGCTGGGGCGGGTTCAGTCCGTGGAGGGGGTCGCGTGGCATCGGCGCCATTGTCGAAGCCCCGGGCGGCGCATGCCAGCCTTGTGCGCCGGTAGAATCCGTGCATGGCGAAGCTCTACTTCTACTACTCCGCGATGAACGCGGGGAAGACCACGACCCTGCTGCAGTCGGCCTACAACTACCGCGAACGCGGCATGCGGGTGGCCATCCTGACCCCGAAGCTGGATTTCCGGGCCGGCAGCGGCACCGTGGCCTCGCGGATCGGCCTGCAGGC
Source organism: uncultured Thermomonas sp. (assembly GCA_946480065.1). The sequence goes on from CAMLJA010000017.1 coordinate 4,479, forward strand.
CGACGGCATGGCGTTCGGCCGCGACGACGACCTGCAGCGCCTGGTGGAGGCGGACATCGCCGCCAACGGGCCGCTGCACTGCGTGCTGGTGGACGAGGCGCAGTTCCTGACCCGGGCCCAGGTGTGGCAGCTGTCCGAGGTGGTGGACGCGCTGCGCATCCCGGTGCTGTGCTACGGCCTGCGCACCGACTTCCGCGGCGAGCTGTTCGAGGGCAGCCAGTACCTGCTGGCCTGGGCCGACGACCTGCAGGAGATCAAGACCATCTGCCACACCGGCAGCAAGGCGACCATGACGGTGCGGGTGGACGCCGGCGGCCGCGCGGTGCAGGCGGGCCCGCAGGTGGAGATCGGCGGCAACGAGCGTTACGTCTCGGTGTCGCGGCGGGAGTTCAAGAAGGTGATGCGCGGCGAGGGCGTGATCGAGCCGCTGCAGGCGCCGCTGCCGCTGTAGCCGCGCTCAGGCGCCGCCGCCGCCGCAGCCATCGCGCAGGGCGCGGACCTCGCGCGGCAGCGCGCCGCCCTCCGGCAGCGCCTGCCGCAGCCGCGCCAGCAGCCGGTCCAGCGCGCCGCGCGCCCGGGCGGGATCCGCGCTGCAGTCGAGCTCCGCGGCGTAGGCGGCCGCCAGCCATGCCGCCTTGCGCCGCTCGATGTCGCCGCGGTCGTCGCCGGCGAACGCCGCCAGCCGGGCGCGCGCGGCCGCATCGCCGCCGCGCGCCTGCAGCCGCGCCAGCGCCACCTCGGCGCGGCGGGCGTGGGAATGGGCCGCGCCGTAGCCGGCCCGAGTCAGCCGCACCGCGCTGCGCAGGGCCGCGGCGGCGGCCGCGTCGTCGCCCAGCGCGGCCAGGCTTTCCCCCAGCAGGCGGTCGGTGTCGCCGACCAGCGCATGCGCGGGCCCGTAGCGCGCCACCCGCAGCGCGCGCGCCTCCCGCAGCAGCGGGAGCGCCTCGCGGTCGCGGCCGCCGGCATGCAGGATCATCGCCAGGTTGAACAGCCCGGCGGCCAGCTGCGCGCGGTCGTGGCCGCGCCGCCAGGCCGCCACCGCCTGGCGCTGGAACGCTTCCGCGCGCGCCGCGTCGCCGCGCTCCCACGCCACGATCGCCAGGCTGTTGCGCAGGCGGGCCAGGTCGCCATGGTCCGGGTCCAGCCGCGCCGCCATCCACGCCTGCGCATCCAGGAATTCCGCCTCGGCCTCCGCGAACCGGCCCTGGTCGACGTACAGCGCGGCCAGCTGGCGGCGGGCGGCGAGGGTGGCGCGGTGGTCGTGGCCGTGCAGCGCCAGCGCCAGCTGCAGCGAGGCGCGGCAGTCGCGCTCGGCGGCGGCCAGCGCGTCGCCGCCGCGCTCCAGCGCGCACAGGCCGCGCAGCATGTCGATCGCCAGCGGGTGGCGCTCGCCCACCCGCGCGCGCAGCTGCGCCAGCGCGTCGCGCAGCAGGGCGATGGCGCCCGCGGTGTCGCCGGCGTCGCCGCGGAGCGCGGCCAGGTCCAGCCGGCTCTCCGCCACGCCCACCTCGTCGCCGTGCTCGCGGCGCAGCTGCAGCGCGCGGGTCAGCAGCTGGGTGGCCAGGTTGCGTTCGCCCAGGTCGCGGTGGCAGCGGCCCAACTGGGCGTAGAACGCGGCCGACTGCGCCGGCAGCTGCGCCTGTTCGCGGTCGGCCAGTTCGCGCAGCGGCCGCATCCGCGCCACGCAGCCGGGGGCGTCGCCCAGCCGCCGGCGGGCGCTGCCGCGCAGGGTCGCCGCTTCCAGCCGCAGGCTGGCGGGAGCGTCCGGCAGCGCGTCCAGCAGCGCCGCCTGGCGCGCGAGCAGCGCGTCGGCCTCGCGCTCGTCGCCGATGCCCAGGCGCAGCCGCGCGACCACCCCGTACAGCTCGGCGCGCGCCTGCGGCTGCCGGGCCAGGCTGGCATCGCCGCGTGCGATGCCCAGCGCCAGCAGGGTGCGCAGGTCCAGCGGCGCGTCCGCGGGGCCGGAGCCGGCGCTTTCGAACAGCCCGGCCACGAACCGCTGCATCGCCTGCGCGCGGCCGGCCTCGCGCACCGCCTGGCGCGCCTGCCAGCCCACCACCGCCAGCGCGGTGGCCATCACCGCCAGTACCAGCGCGGTCGAGCCGATCGCCCAGCGGTGCCGGCCCAGGTACTTGCGGGTGCGGTAGCGCAGGCTTTCGCCGCGCGCCACCACCGGCCGCCCGCGCAGGTAGCACAGCAGGTCGTACGAGAGCGCCTCGACCGAGACGTAGCGCCGCTCCGGCTGCTTGGCCAGCGCCTTCAGCGCGATGTTGTCGAGGTCGCCGGCCAGTTCGCGCGCCAGCCGCTGCGGGGTGTACGGGCGCACGCACTCCGGCTCCGCGCGCGCCGCCGCCTGCGAGGGCCGCAGCGGTTCGCCCGCCAGGATCGCCTCCTCCCATTCGGCGTCGGTCTGGCGCTTGAGCCGGTACGGCTTGGCGCCGGTCAGCAGCTCGTACAGCACCACGCCCAGCGAATACACGTCGGTCATGGTGGTGACCGGCTCGCCGCGGATCTGCTCCGGCGCGGCGTAGTGCAGGGTGAACGCGCGCACGCCGGTGCGGGTCTGCTCGGCCGGCAGCGGGTCCACGTCCAGCAGCTTGGCGATGCCGAAGTCCAGCAGCCGCACCTGCCCGGCCGGCGTGACCAGGATGTTGGACGGCTTGAGGTCGCGGTGGACGATCAGGTTGGCGTGGGCGTGGCTGACCGCCTCGCAGACCTGGCGGAACAGGTCCAGGCGCGCGGCGATGTCCAGCTGGCGGCTGCGGCAGTAGTCGGTGATCGGCTCGCCGTCCACGTACTCCAGCGCCAGGTAAGGCTGGCCGTCCTTGTCGATGCCGGCGTCCAGCAGGCGGGCGATGAACGGGTGGGCGAAGCGCGCCAGGATCTCGCGCTCGCGCACGAAGCGCTGGCGCAGGCGCGGGTCGGCCAGGCCGGGGCGCAGCAGCTTGAGCGCCACCTTGCGGTCGTAGAGGCCGTCGGCGCGCACGCCCAGCCAGACCTGGCCCATGCCGCCTTCCCCGACCAGCCGCTCCAGCCGGTACGCGCCGATGCGGGCGCCCGGCCGCGCCCCGGCCGGCAGCTCCACCACCGGCTCGGCCAGGAATTGGGCGTCGTCGGCGTCCAGCGCCAGCAGCCGCGCCAGCTCGTCGGCCAGCGCCGGGTCCTCGCGCCGCAGCGCGGCCAGGTGCTCCTCGCGCGGGCCGGGCGGCAGCTCCAGCAGGGCGTCGAGCAGCGGCGACAGGCGCTGCCAGCGTTCGGCGTCCATGGCCCGCCCGCCCGAGCGCCGGCTCAGGCGCCCGGCGCCTCCTGCAGCGAGGCCAGCAGGTACATCCGCGCCTTCTGCCAGTCGCGGCGCACGCTGCGCTCGGAGCGCTGCAGCAGCGCGGCGATCTCCAGCTCCGACAGGCCGCCGAAGTAGCGCAGCTCCACCACCTGCGCCAGCCGCGGCTCCACCCCGGCCAGCCGGGTCAGCGCGGTGTCCAGGCCCAGCATGTCCTCGTCCAGGCGCAGGCCGCCCTCCAGGTCCTCGGGCAGGTCGGTGACCCGGTGCAGGTCGCCGCCGCGCTTCTGCGCCAGCCTCTGGCGCGCGTAGTCCACCACCACGCTGCGCATTGCCGAGGCCGCGTAGGCGAAGAAGTGCGCGCGGTCGTCGAACTGGGCGGCGCCGGCGCCGCGGCCGATCAGCTTCAGGTAGGCCTCGTGCACCAGCGCGGTGGCGTCCAGGGTGTGGCCGTGCTGGCCCGCCAGCTGCCGCCGCGCCATCGAATGCAGCTCCTGGTAGAGCGTCGCCAGCACCCGGTCCATCGCGCCGCGGTCGCCCTGGTGGGCCGCGTCCAGCAGGACGGTGATTTCGCCGGATTCGGTCATCGCGTGGCGGCGCTCGGGGGACGCCGCACTATAGCCCGGCCCCGCCGGCGCGCGCGAACCCGCCCGCTCAGCGCTGGCAGTGGCCGCACCAGGCGGTGGCGCGCTGGCCGATGCTGGCCTGCCGCAGCGGCCGGCCGCAGCGCTTGCAGGGCTGGCCGCCGCGCCCGTAGGCCAGCAGCTCCTGCTCGAAGTAGCCGGGCGCGCCGTCCGGGCTCAGGAAGTCGCGCAGGGTGGTGCCGCCGCGCGCGATCGCGTGGCCGAGGATGGCCTTCACCGCGTCCGCCAGCGCGGCGTAGCGTTCGCGCGAGACCCGGCCGGCCGCGCGCAGGGGCGAGATCCCGGCCATGAACAGGGCCTCGGCGGCGTAGATGTTGCCCACGCCCACCACCACCGACTGGTCCATCAGGAACGCCTTGACCGGCGCCTTGCGGCCGCGGCTGAGGGCGAACAGGTAGTCGCCGTCGAACGCAGGCTCGCCGGGCCCGCCGCCCAGCGGCTCCGGTCCCAGCCCGGCCAGCAGCGGGTGGACCTGGCCCGGCGCCTGCCACAGCAGGCAGCCGAACCGGCGCGGGTCGTTGAAGCGCAGCACCCGGTCGGAGTCCAGCAGCAGGTCCACGTGGTCGTGCGCGCGCACCGGGGCGTCGGCGGGCAGCACCCGCAGGCTGCCGGACATGCCCAGGTGCAGCAGCGCGCTGCCGGCGGCGGTGTCGAGCAGCAGGTACTTGGCGCGCCGGCGGATGGCCTCGATCCGCTGGCCGGGCAGCAGCGCCTCCACCTCGTGCGGGATCGGCCAGCGCAGGTCCGGCCGGCGCAGGCGCACGTGCTCCACGCGGCGGCCGGCCACGTGCGGCAGCAGGCCGCGGCGGGCGGTCTCGACTTCGGGCAGCTCGGGCATGCGCGCATGATGCCGGCGCCGCGGGCGTTGCGGAACCGTTGGGGAGCGGCCGGGGCGGGCGTGGCATCATGGGACTGCGCTCCCCCGCGCGCCCACGAGACTCTTCCGCGATGCCCGCTTCGTTCCTCGATTTCCTGGCCGGCGGCCTGCTCCAGTTCGGCTTCTGGGAGTTGGCGCTGTACCTGCTGGTGGCCACCCAGCTCACCATCTTCACCGTCACCCTGTACCTGCACCGCAGCCAGGCGCACCGCGGCGTGGACTTCCACCCGGCGCTGGCGCACGCCTTCCGCTTCTGGTCGTGGCTGACCACCTCGATGATCACCCGGGAGTGGGCGGCGATCCACCGCAAGCACCACGCCAAGTGCGAGACCGAGGACGACCCCCACAGCCCGATGCACAAGGGCATCGGCCGGGTGTTCTGGCGCGGCGTGGAGCTGTACCGCGAGGCGCGCGCCGACCGCGCCAGCATCGAGCAGTACGGCAAGGGCTGCCCGGAGGACTGGATCGAGCGCCACCTGTACACCCCCCACGCGACCCTGGGGCCGACCCTGCTGCTGCTGGCCAGCTTCCTGCTGTTCGGGTTCGCCGGGGTGGCGGTGTGGGCCATCCAGATGGCCTGGATCCCGTTCTGGGCCGCCGGCGTCATCAACGGCCTGGGCCACTGGTGGGGCTACCGCAACTTCGAGACCAGCGACACCGCGACCAACCTGACCCCGTGGGCGGTGTGGGTGGGCGGCGAGGAGCTGCACAACAACCACCACGCGTTCCCGTCCTCGGCCAAGTTCGCGCTGCGCCGCTGGGAGTTCGACATCGGCTGGGCGGCGATCCGCGCGCTGCAGGCGCTGGGCCTGGCCAAGGTGCTGCGCGTGGCCCCCAGCCTGGACGTGCGCCCGAACATCAGGGTGCCCGATGCCGAGACCGTGCGCGCGCTGGTGGCGCACCGCTTCCTGGCGATGACCGACTACCAGCGCAACGTGCTGAAGCCGGCGCTGAAGGACGAGGCCGCGGCCGCCGGCTCCCGCCTGCGCGCGCTGCTGCCGCGCCCGCTGCGCAAGGGCATCGTGGACGACGGCCGCTGGCTGAAGCCGGAGGCGCGCGCGCAGCTGCAGGCCTGGGTGGACGCCCGCCCGCGCATCCGCGCGCTGCTGGAGCACCGCCGGCGCCTGGCCGAGGTGCTGGAGAGCCGCGGCCACGACGCCGCCGAGCGCCTGCGCCAGCTGCAGGCCTGGTGCGCGGAGGCCGAGGCCAGCGGCGTGCGCGCGCTGCAGGACTATGCGGCGCGCCTGCGCGGCTACGCGCTGGTGCAGGCCTGAGCATGCGCGCGGCGGGGGCGGGCCTCGCCCTGCTCGCCGCGCTGGCGACGGCCGGACTGCCGGCGCCCGCGCAGGTGCGCAGCGCGGGCGACTATCTCGCCCGGATGGATGCCAACGGCGACCGCCGGGTCTCGCTGCCTGAATACCAGGACTGGCTGAGCTACGCCTTCGACACGATGGACCGCGACCACGATGGCGTGCTGGCCGCGGCGGAGCAGCCTGGCGGCCGCGGAGAGCCGCTCACCCGCGCTGCGTATCGTGCGCGCCTGGCTGAACGGTTCAGACGCCAGGACGCGAATCACGATAACGTGCTCGACGCGAAGGAGCTCGCGGCGCCGCCGCAATAGCCCGCTCGCGGAGAGAGGTTGAGTGGCGAATCTTTGGGCGGTTTCCTACACCAGCGTCGCCGCGCGGCCGTTGTCCGCGGGCGACCTGGACGCGCTGCTGCAGGACGCCCAGGCGTTCAACCAGGGCGTGGGCGTGAGCGGCGTGCTCTGCTACGACGGCGGCGTGTTCGTGCAGTACTTCGAAGGCCCCGAGGCGGCCGTCCGCCAGGTTTACGAACGCATCCTCGCCTCGCGCCTGCACCAGCAGCTGGAGGAACTGTCGTACGCGCCGGTGCAGGCGCGCCAGTTCGACGGCTGGCACATGGCGTTCTGCCAGCTGCCGGAGACGGTGCTGCAGGCGCTGGCCAACACCGGCTGGGAAGCCGACCTGCCGGTCACGCGCGGCGCGTCGGAGCCCAACCGCGGCCTGAGCATGCTGCTGTACCGCTGGAACCGCTGGGTCGCCGGCGGCCAGCGCGCCGCCGCCGACACGCTGCGCGCCAGGGTGGCCGGCTGATCCGGCCGGGCCGCCGGCTCGCGCCGGCGGCCGCAAGCCCTCACCAGATCCTGACCCGCGCCTCCGGCGCCAGGTACAGCTTCTGCTCCGGGCCGACCTTGAAGGCGTCGTACCAGGCGTCGATGTTGCGCACCGTCAGCGCGCGCCAGCGGCCCGGCGCGTGCCCGTCGCCGACCACCTGCGCGCGCAGCGCGGCGTCGCGCTGCTTGGCGCGCCACGCCTGCGCGTAGGCCAGGAAGAAGCGCTGGTCGCCGGTCATGCCGTCGATCACCGGCGCCGGCTTGCCGCCCAGCGACTTGTGGTACGCCCGGTAGGCCGCCTGCAGGCCGGCCACGTCGGCGATGTTCTCGCCCAGCGTCTGCCTGCCGTTGATGTGCAGCCCGGGCAGCGCCTCGTAGGCGTCGTACTGCGCGACCAGGCGGTCGGTGGCGGTCTTGAAGTGGGCGGCGTCCTCCGGCGTCCACCAGTTGCGCAGGCGGCCCTCGGCGTCGAACTCCGAACCGAGGTTGTCGAAGCCGTGGCTGACCTCGTGGCCGATCACCGCGCCGATCGCGCCGTAGTTGGCGGCGTCGTCCGCGGCCGGGTCGAAGAACGGGGCCTCCAGGATCGCGGCCGGGAAGTTCATCGCGTTCTGCAGCGGCAGCTGCACCGCGTTGACCGTTTGCGGCGTCATCCACCATTCCTTGCGGTCCGGGGCCTTGCCCAGCTTCGCCACCTGGTGGCGGTATTCCGCCTGCTCGGCGCGCAGGGCGTTGCCCAGCGCGTCGTCGCGCTTGACCTCGAACGCGGAGTAGTCGCGCCAGCTGTCCGGGTAGCCCACCGAGACCAGCATGGTCTCCGCCTTGTGCTTGGCGGTCTGCCGGGTCTCCGGCGTCATCCACTCCAGCTTGTCCACGCCCTCGCGGAAGGTGGCCAGGATGTTGTCGACCATCGCCTCCACCCGCGCCTTGGAGCTGGCGGGGAAGTACTGCTTCACGTACAGCTGGCCGATGGCGTCGCCCAGCGCGCCGTCGGTGGCGGCCAGCGCGCGCTTCCAGCGGTCGCGCTGCTGGGTGGTGCCGTTGAGCTGGGTGCCGTAGAAGCCGAAGCGCAGGTCCGCGTACGCCTTGGGCAGGAGCGCGGCGCTGTGGTTGATGGCGTGGAAGCGCAGGTAGTCCTTCCAGGCCTGGAGTGGCTCGCCGGCGACCAGGGCGGACAGCTTGGCGATCGCATCCGGCTGCCAGGCGAAGACCGTCTGCTGGCCGGCCAGGCCGGCGCCGTCGAAGAACGCGGCCCAGTCGATCCCCGGCGCCTTCTTGGCGAAGTCCACGACCGGCCACGGGTTGTTCGCCTTGTGGATGTCCTGGCTGTCGACCACGTTGGCGTGCGCGCGGGCGATCTTCATCTCCAGGTCGAAGATCTCCTTCGCCTTGCTGTCGGCGTCGGCGTCGCCGGCCAGCTTCAGCACGTCGGCGATGTACTTGCGGTAGGCGTCGCGGTTGGCGGCCATGGCCTTGTCGCCGGCCAGGTAGTACTCGCGGTCGGGCATGCCCAGGCCGCCCTGCATCAGGTAGCCGACGTTCTTGGACGGATCCTCCAGGCCCTGCGCCACGAACAGGCCGAACAGGTTCTCGGTGTAGAAGTTGGTGGCGTTCAGCGGGTCGGTGTCGGCGCGCAGCGCCCCGCCCAGCCAGCGCGACAGCGCGGCCTTGTCGGCGATCGCCTCGATCCCGTCCAGCTTCGGCTGCAGCGGCGCCAGCCCGCGGGCCTCGATCCCGGCCTCGTCCATGTAGGCGGCGTAGTAGTCGGCGATCTTGCGCTGGTCGGTGCCGGCGGCCGGGTTGGCCTTCTCCAGCCCCTGCACCAGGTCGGACAGGCGCTTTTCGGCCTTCTCGAACACGCTGTAGAACACGCCGGTGCTGGCGCGGTCGGGCGGGATCTCGGTGGCCTGCTTCCATGCGCCGTTGGCGTAGGCGTCGAAGTCGTCGCCCGGCTGCACGCTCTTGTCGATGCCGGCCAGGTCGATCCCGGAGGTGGGCGCGGCCGGGGCGGGCGCGGCGGCCGGCGCCTGCGCGGTGGCGTCCGGGGCGCGGTCGCCGCGGTCGCAGGCGGCCAGGGTGGCGGCGGACAGCGCGCAGAGCAGGGCGAGCGCCAGCGGGGCGCGGCGGAGGGTCGGGCGGGTCATGCGGGGGTACCTCGCGGGGGTGACCCCGCGATAGTGGGACCTGCCGGCGTAGGAACATGTGCAGGAAGTCAGCCCTCCCGCGACCGCGGGTTGCGGCACACTGGGCCGGTCCACCGCCGGCCCGGAGGGAGCCATGACCCAGCCAGAGCGTTACCACGTGCCCGCCGCCTTCGCCGCCCGCGCCAACCTGCGCCACCGCGACTACCTGCGCGAGTACCAGACCTCGATGGAGCAGCCCGACGCGTTCTGGGCCGGGATCGCGGCCCGGCTGGACTGGATGCGCGCGCCCACCCGCATGAAGGACGTCAGCTTCGATCCCGCCGACCTGCGCATCCGCTGGTACGACGACGGCGAGCTCAACGCCAGCGTCAACTGCCTGGACCGCCACCTGGACGGGCACGGCGACCGCACCGCCATCGTGTTCGAACCCGACGACCCGGCGGCGCCGGCGCAGCGGATCAGCTACCGCGAGCTGCACGCGCGGGTGTGCCGGCTGGGCAACGCCCTGCGCGCGCTGGGCGTGGCCAAGGGCGACCGGGTCACCCTCTACCTGCCGATGATCCCGGAGGCGGTGGTGGCGATGCTGGCCTGCGCGCGCATCGGCGCGGTGCACTCGGTGGTGTTCGGCGGCTTCGCGCCGCAGTCGATCGCCGACCGCATCGCCGACTGCGGCAGCAAGCTGGTGATCACCGCCGACGAGGGCCTGCGCGGCGGCCGCGCCGTGGCGCTGAAGGCCAACGTGGACGCCGCCCTGAAGCTGCCCGGCACCAACAGCGTGGAAACCGTGCTGGTGGTGCGCCGCACCGGCGGCGCGGTGGACATGCAGATGCCGCGCGACCGCTGGTACGACGCCGTGGTCGAGGGCCAGCCCGACACCTGCGAGCCGGAGCGCATGAACGCGGAGGACCCGCTGTTCATCCTGTACACCTCCGGCAGCACCGGCAAGCCGAAGGGCGTGCTGCACACCACCGGCGGCTACCTGGCGTGGGCCAGCTACACCCACGAGATCGTGTTCGACCTCAAGCCGGACGACGTCTACTGGTGCACCGCCGACGTCGGCTGGATCACCGGCCACAGCTACATCGTCTACGGCCCGCTGGCCAACCGCGCCACCACCGTCGTGTTCGAGGGCGTGCCCAGCTGGCCGGACGCGTCGCGCTTCTGGCAGGTGGTCGACAAGCACCAGGTCACGATCTTCTACACCGCGCCAACCGCGATCCGCGCGCTGATGCGCGAGGGCGACCACGCGGTGAAGCGCACCTCGCGCAAGTCGTTGCGGCTGCTGGGCAGCGTGGGCGAGCCGATCAACCCCGAGGCCTGGCGCTGGTACTTTGAGGTGGTCGGCGAGGAGCGCTGCCCGGTGGTGGACACCTGGTGGCAGACCGAGACCGGCGGCATCCTGATCTCGCCGCTGCCCGGGGCGATCGACGCCAAGCCCGGGTCGGCCACGCTGCCGCTGCCCGGCGTGCGCCCGGCGCTGGTGGACGCGCAGGGCACCGTGCTGGAGGGCGAGGCCTCGGGCAACCTGGTGCTGCTGGACTCCTGGCCCGGCCAGATGCGCACGGTGTACGGCGACCACCAGCGCTTCATCGACACCTATTTC
>CAMLJA010000018.1 GCA_946480065.1 uncultured Thermomonas sp.
CGCGCCGCCATCGCGCTCCAGCAGCGCGCGCAGCATCGCCGGGCGGAATGGCTTGGGCAGCACGCCCACGATGTTGAGCCCGCGCTCGGAGGCGGTGGCCTGCGCGGACTCCAGCACCTTCTGGCCCATGCCGCTGGTGAGGATCACGCCCGCCTCGCAGCCGGCCAGCGCCAGCTGCCGCAGCACTTCCACCCCGTCCATGCCCGGCATGATCAGGTCGATGGCGATGTGGCTGGGATCGAGCCGGCCGACCGCCTCGAAGAACGGCCCCGGCGCGTCCACGCAATGGACGGAAAACCCCGCGGCCTCCGCCACGAAGCCGATGGTGCGCGCCACGCTGGTGTCGTCGTCCAATACAACCAGGCACCTGGCGCCATTCGGCATGAGCGTTTCCCGGAGGTTTCCTTTCCCCCGGAGAGTAGCAATTCGGGCGTGACAGACAACAGGCGATTCGTCACGCGCTGGCGTTCGCCACCCGGTTCCCGACCGCGCCCCGCCTCAGCGCCCGTACACGTCCTCGAAGCGGACGATGTCGTCCTCGCCCAGGTAGGCGCCGGACTGCACTTCGACCAGTTCCAGCGGCACCACGCCGGGATTCTCCAGCCGGTGCTTCACCCCCAGCGGGATGTAGGTGCTCTCGTTCTCGCCCAGCAGGATCACTTCTTCGCCGCGGGTCACCTTGGCGGTGCCGCTGACCACGATCCAGTGCTCGGCGCGGTGGTGGTGCATCTGCAGGCTCAGCGCGGCGCCCGGCTTCACGGTGATGCGCTTGACCTGGAAACGCTCGCCCGCGTCCACCGAATCGTAGTGGCCCCAGGGGCGGTAGACCTTGCGGTGGAAGGTGGCCTCCGGGCGGCCGTCGCGCTTCAACCCGGCGGCGATCGCCTTGACCTCCTGCACGTGGTCGCGGTGCGCCACCAGCACGGCGTCGTCGGTGTCCACCACCACCACGTCGCGCAGGCCCAGCAGCGCCAGCAGGCGGTCGCCGCCCCAAGCCAGGGTGTCGCGGCACTCGCGCGCCACCACGTCGCCGTGGTGGGCGTTGCCGTCGCCGTCCTGTTCGGCCACCTGCCACAGCGCCGCCCAGCTGCCCACGTCGTTCCAGCCGGCGTCGATCGCCAGCACCGCCGCGCGGGCGGTCTTCTCCATCACCGCGTAGTCGATGGAATCCGACGGCGAAGCCGCGAACGCGTCCGGGTCCAGCCGCACGAAGTCCACGTCGCGCCGCGCGCCGTCCAGCGCCGCCCGCACCGCCGCCAGCATCGCCGGCGCCTGCGCCTCCAGTTCCGCCAGGTAGGCGGAGGCGCGGAACAGGAACATCCCGCTGTTCCACGCGTATTGACCACTGGCCACGTAGCCTTCGGCGGTGGCGGCGTCCGGCTTCTCCACGAAGCGCTCGACCGCGCGCACACCCTGCCCCGGCGCGGCCTTGACGTAGCCATAGCCGGTCTCCGGCCCGGTGGGCACGATGCCGAACATCACCAGCGCACCGTCCTCCGCCGCCAGCACCGCGCGCCGCACCGCCGCACGGAAGGCGTCCTCGTCGGCGATCGCGTGGTCGGACGGCAGCACCAGCAGCAGCGGATCGCCGCCGTCGCGCATCGCCTCCAGCGCCGCCGCCGCGATCGCCGGCGCGGTGTTGCGCGCCACCGGCTCCAGCAGGATGGTGGCCCCGTCGCAGCCGGCCTCGCGCAGTTGCTCGGCCACCATGAAGCGGTGGTCCTCGCCGGCCACCACGATCGGCGCGCCCGCGGCCAATGGCGCCACCCGCCGCCACGTGGCCTGCAGCATCGAGGCGTCGCCCACCAGCGACAGGAATTGCTTGGGGAAGGCCTCGCGCGACAGCGGCCACAGCCGCGTCCCGGAACCGCCGGACAGGATGACGGGGATCATCGGGGGATTATGCCGCAGGCGCCCCACGTGCCCCGCATACGCCGGCTTGACGCGGATCAACGCAAGCGCCGCTGATCGGCGCACAGTCCTCCCATCGGCGCTGCGCGCCGCGCCAGCCCCTCCGAAGATGCCCATCCACCCGCCGCCCCCCGCCCCGCACCCGCCGCGCCACCGCGGCTGGCGCCTGCTGCTGGCCGCCGGCCTGCTGCTGGCCGGCCTGGTCTCGGCCGGCCAGCCGGGCACGCCGGCGCCCGACGGCCTCAGGCCGGGCGGCTACGCCTGGAACCCGGGCCTGGCGCCCACCGGACCGCTGGCGATCGTGGTCAGCCTGCCGGCGCAGCGGGTGTACGTGTACCGCAACGGCGTGCGCATCGGCACCTCCACCACCAGCACCGGCCGCGCGGGCCACGAGACGCCGCCGGGGGTGTACACCATCCTGCAGAAGCACCGCGAGCACCGCTCCAACCTGTACGACGATGCGCCGATGCCGTTCATGCAGCGGCTGACCTGGGACGGGGTGGCCCTGCATGCCGGCCAGGACCCGGGCTATCCCGCGTCGCACGGCTGCATCCGCCTGCCGCGCGGCTTCGCCGAGGCGCTGTTCGGGGCCACCACGGTGGGCACCCCGGTGGTGGTGGCGGATGCCGAGGCCCTGCCCGCGCTGTCCGCGCCCGGCCTGTTCCTGCCCGCGCCCGTCGGCACGCCCCCGGGGCCGGCCCGGCTCGCCGATGGTGATGGCGATGGCGATGCCGACTGGGCACCCGAACGCGCGCCCGACGGCCCGGTCAGCGTGCTGCTGTCCACCCGCGACGGCGCCTTGGTGGTGGTGCGCAACGGCGTGGAGATCGGGCGCACGGCGGTCGCGGTGGAGGCCGCGCTGCGGACCGGGCTGGGCACCTACGCCTGGCAGCGGCTCGACGCCGCCGACGGCGCCGACGCGGCGGCACACTGGATGCGCCTGCCGGTGGCCGGCGCGACCCCGGAAGGCGAAGCCACCCTGCGCGCGGCGTTCGCGAACGGCGGGATCGCCGTGCCCGCCGCGTTCGCCCGGCGGCTGTCCGCGCTGCTGCAGCCCGGCACCACCGCCATCGTCACCGACGAACCGCTGTCCGCCGCCGGCCCGCGGCGGGACGTGCTCTCGACCGAGGACCCCGAGCCGCGGTGAGCATGCGGGATGCCATATCCGTGTAGGTGCCGGGCTTGCCCGGCACGCACCGCACGCGTCCGGCGTCCACGACACGCCGCGCGCCCGCAGGAGCGCACCGCAAGGGGCGCGATGCGTTGGCACGCCGCGGTTGCGGGTCCCTCGCGCGCCCCGTCGGTGCGCTCCTGCGGAGCATTCAAGGCCAACATGCGGCCGGACCGCATAGGGCCTACCGGGCCGCGGCCTTGTCCGCATTCGCCTTGAACGCCTTCATCTTCTTCAGCGCGTCGGCCATGTCGGGGCCCTGCTTGCGCAGCTCGGAGAACATCTCGTCCTCTTCCTCCTGCACGTGGTGCTTCACGTACTCGCCCAGCACGTGCACGTAAGCGTCGAAATGCGGGTCGTCGCCCTTCGCCGTGGTGATGCGCTCGATCAGCCCCTTCAGGGTGGCGTGCTCCACGTCGGAGTGATCCATGATGTCCTCGCTGTCCTCCGGCAGCACCGCGCGCGCGGCCGGGTAGAAGATTGTCTCTTCCAGTTCAGCGTGGCGGGTCAACGCGTCGCAGACGCGGGTCGCCAGCGCCTTGCGCTTGCTGGCCGGCGCCTCGTAGTCCATCAGCTTCCTGTAGTCGCCCAGCATCGCGTCCACTTCGTCGTGGTCGGCGGTGAGCATTTCGATGGCCTGTTCCAGCGCGGCCTTTTCCTTCTTCGCCATGTCCCTCTCTCCTTGATGGGCGCGCGCAAGCCCGCGCGGCCGGCGCAGGATGGCGCGGGCCGCGTGCGGGCCGCGTGGAGAAACGACGGGCGGGATGACCGGCGACCTCCGGGGCAAATGGGAGACGGTCCCATCCCGGTTCGGGCGCCGAATCGGCGGGAAGGGCGTGCCGGGCAAGCCCGGCACCTGCGCGGGAAGCAAGTCGCCATGGGCGGCACCCGGGCGTGTGTCGACGCCGGGCTTGCCGGAGTGGGGCCTCACACCCGGTAGTAGTCCCGGTACCAGCGCACGAAGTTGGCCACGCCCTCCTCCACCGGCACCACCGGGCGGTAGCCCACGTTGGCGATCAGGTCGGAGACGTCGGCCTCGGTATCGGGCACGTCGCCGGCCTGCAGCGGCAGCATCTCCATCTGCGCCTTGCGGCCCAGGCACTGCTCCAGCACCTCGATGTAGCGCAGCAGTTCCACCGGCTGTTCGTTGCCGATGTTGTACAGCCGGAACGGCGCCACCCCGCTGGTGGCGGGATCCGGCGTCGCGCTGTTCCAGTCCGGGTCGCGGCCGGGCACGCGGTCCAGGGTGCGCACCACGCCCTGCACGATGTCGTCCACGTAGGTGAAGCTGCGCTTGTGGTGGCCGTGGTTGAACACGCGGATGGGCTTGCCTTCCAGGATCGCCTTGGTGAACAGGAACAGCGCCATGTCCGGCCGGCCCCACGGGCCGTACACGGTGAAGAAGCGCAGCCCGGTGCTGGGGATGCCGTAGAGGTGGCTGTAGCCGTGCGCCATCTGCTCGTTGGCCTTCTTGGTGGCCGCGTACAGCGTCAGCGGATGCTCGGCGGAGGCGTGTTCGGAAAACGGCATGTCGGTGTTGGCGCCATAGACCGAGCTGGTGGAGGCGTACACCAGGTGCTCCACGCCGTGGTGGCGGCAACCCTCCAGCACGTGCAGGAAGCCGACCACGTTGCTCTGCACGTACACGTGCGGGTTCTCCGCCGCGTAGCGCACGCCCGCCTGCGCGGCCAGGTTGATCACGCGCTGCGGCTTGTGGGTGGCGAACGTTTGCTCCACCGCCGCGCGGTCCGCCAGGTCCGCCGTGACGTGGGTGTAGCCGGGCTTGTCGGTCAGGCGGGCCAGCCGCGCCTGCTTCAGGGTGACGTCGTAGTAGTCGTTGAGGTTGTCGAGGCCGATGACCTCGTCGCCCCGCGCCAGCAGCACCTGCGCCACGTGCGAACCGATGAACCCGGCGGTGCCGGTGACCAGGACCTTCATGCCTGCATTCCCTCGCCTGCGTTCCAGCCGCGCATTGTACGGGGCGGGGCCACGCGGGATGCATAGCACCCGCCGGCGCAAGTCGAAGCGCGACCGACAACGCCACCCCGGGCAAGCCCGGCGGCTACAGAGCCTGGGGCCTCACGCCATCCCGGGCAAGGCCAGCGGGGCCGGATCGCCCGGCGCGGGCCGCAGGAAGCGGGCTTCGAAGCCATCCGCCGGCAGCGGCTTGCTGAAGAAATAGCCCTGCATCTCGTTGCACTTGAGCAGGCGCAGCAGGTTCCTTTGCTCCTCGGTCTCGACGCCTTCGGCGACGATCTTCAGTTCCAGCGAGTGGCCAAGCGTGATCATCGTGGAGACCAGCGACAGGCCGTCCGGCGACTGTGCCATGTCGTTGATGAACGAGCGATCGATCTTCAGGGTGTCCACCGGCAATTTCGACAGGTAGCCCAGCGAGGAAAACCCGGTGCCAAAGTCGTCGATGGCGATCGGGATGCCGAAGTCCCGGATCGCCTGCAGGCTGCGGATGCTCTGCCTGATGTCTTCCATGATCATGCTTTCGGTGATTTCCAGCTCCAGCCCACCCGCGGCGCGTGCGTCGCTGGCCAGGATCTGCTCGAGTTCGGCCAGGAAGCCGGGGCGGCGCAGTTGCAGCGGCGACGCATTGACCGCGATGCGACCGGGGAACAGGCCGCAGCCCGTCCAGCGCACGTAGTCGGCCAGCGCCTTGCGCAGCACCCAGCGGCCGACCTCGTTGATCAGGCCGGTCTCTTCCAGCACCGGGATGAAGACGCCGGGCGGAACCAGCCCGGTGCGCGGGTCCTGCCAGCGGATCAGCGCTTCGGCGCCGGTCATGCGGCCGCTTTGCAGGCTCACCTTGGGCTGGTAGTGCAGCACGAATTCCTCGCGCTCCAGCGCCTGGCGCAGCTGGTTCTCCAGGGTCAGCTTGCGCGCCACCGCTTCGGTCATCTTCTGGGTGTAGAACAGGTACCGGTCGCCGCTGGCCTTGGCTTTCTTGAGCGCCGCTTCGGCATGGCGGAACAGCGTGTCGGCGTCGGTGCCGTCGTCGGGGAAGACCGCCACGCCGAATTTGGCCGAGACCCGGAACGCCGTCTCCCCCAGCAGGAAGGGATGCCCGTTGAAGCGGGCGATCAATTCCTCGAGTTCGCGCGCCGCCTGGCCGGGCTGGTGCGCCTCCGGCAGCATCATCGCGAAATGGTCGGCGCCGACCCGCGCCAGCAGCGTGGCATCCGCCAGGTTCGCGCTGAGCCAGGCGCCGACATGCCGCAGCAGCTCATCGCCGACCGGCCGGCCGAAACTGTCGTTGATGCTCTTGAACCGTTCCAGGTCGACCATGACCATGGCCGCGCCATGGACGCCGGCCGCGGCGTTCTGCAGGCCCTGCCCGGCGCGCTGCAGGAACAGGGTCTGGTTGGCCAACCCGGTCAGCTCGTCGTAGTAGGCCAGGTAATTGAGCTTCTCGGACTTGTGGATGTGGTCGACGGCGAACGCGATGTCGTCGCTCACTTCGGCAAGCAGGGCCAGCTCTTCCGGCTGGAAGAAGTCCGCTTCGTTGGCGAACAGCACGAACGCCCCGATCACGCTGCCGTCCACGATCAGCGGAAACGCCGCCTTCGAGCGTATGCCCGCGGCCAGGTACTCGGCGCGCAGGGGCACGCGCTCGTCGCGCTCGATATGGTCGGAGACGCAGGGCGTCTTTTCCCGGACCGCCCTGGCCATGACCGAGGTGGACGCGGCCTCCTCCGATGCCAGCGCCTTGCCGACGATGGCCAGGGTCGCCTCGTCGCCGGCGGAGGCCACGGGGACCAGCCGGTTCGATCCCGGATCCAGCAGCCCCACGATCACGGTGTTGAAGCCGCCGTGCTCCACCGCGATGCCGCAGGCCGCGCGGAACAGCTCGTCGCGGTCGCAGGTGTGGACGATCAGCTGGTTGACGCTGCTCAGCATGCTGAGCAGGCGGTTGAGGTAGCTGATGCGTTTCGCGCTTTCGGTGAGCGACGCATTGGCGCGCTCGACCTCGACATTGGACGCTTTCAGGTCATGGATGTCCGTGCAGGTGCCGTACCACTTCAGGATCTCGCCCTGGGCATTCTTGAACGGGCTGCCCCGGACCAGCCACCAGCGGTAGGCGCCGTCCGCGCGGCGCAGCCTGCATTCGACCGAGTATTCGCCGGCGTTCGCGACCGCCTGCAGCCATGCCGCCCAGGCCGGCTCGCGGTCGTCCGGATGGAAGGGCTTGTTCCAGCCGTCGCCCAGGCTCTCCTCCAGGGTCAATCCGGTGTAGTCCATCCACCGCCGGTTGAAATACGTGTTCCCGCCATCCGGGCCGGTGGCCCAGACGATCTGCGGCATCGATTCGGCCAGGCTGCGGAACTCCTCCATGCTCTGGCCGAGCGCGATTTCCGCGAGCACGCGGTCGGTGATGTCCAGGTGCAGCACGATGGCGCCGGTCGCGGCACCGTCCGCCAGCGGCGCCACCTCCATCAGGAACCAGCGCTTCTGCGCCGGCGCGTGGCAGGGATACTCCAGCACGAACCGGTCGGATTCGCCGCGGATCACCGAGCGGATGCCGGCGGCGGCCCGGCGGGCATCGGCGCTTCCCTCCCCGCTCGCGTCGTCGCAGACCGCCAGGTAGTTCACCCCGATGCACGCGCCCGGCGACTGCGCCGCTGCCGCATCGTGGTCGGCGAAGTGGCGCCAGGCATCGTTGGTCGAAAGGATCTGGCCCTGCGGATCCAGCACGGCGATGCTGGCCGGGAGGGAATTGAGCACCGCGACCTTCCGCAGGCATTCGCGGTAGCGCGACCATTCCTGCGCATGCTGCAGCAGGAAGGTGCGTCCGTCCTCGTCGATGACGGCGTCCACTTCGCCGGCGGTGAGTTCGCGGATGCGGCGCTCGGCCTCCACCAGGGTGTGGACCAGCGCCGCGAGATCCTCGCCCGCCGCCACGGCATCCGCCGGTCCGGGCATGTTCATGCCGCCACCCCGTCCAGGCCGAGGGCGTCGGCCACCGCCTGTTTCCTGCTCAGGTTGCCGATGATCCGCCGGACCGGGGTGGGCACGACCTTGATCAGCGTCGGCGTCACGAACACGCTGGCGGCCAGGGCGCGGGCCGGGTCGGTCAGGACATCGATCACTTCGATGACGTGGTTGCCGGGCAGGCGTTCCTCGCACAGCCTGGCCAGGTTGGCCCGGGCCAGCATCGAGTTCTCGCTGTCGCCGGCGACGTAGAGGCGGAATTGCATCGGAGTGGTGGCGTTCATGTGCTGCTCCCGGGCCGGGCCGCGCCGCGCGCGTCCCCGGCCGTGTCGAGTGCGGCCCCGCGGACATCGGCCAGGCGCGGACCCTCCCGGCTCAGCAGCAGTTCGTGCCTGTGCCGGGAATGCGCGGTACCCCGCGACTTGATGATGGACAGCCGCCGCGTCCGCTCCCCGTTCACTTCCGGGTAGTCGAGCTGGATCCAGGTATCGGCCAGCGTCGAGATGTGCAGGTTCAGGTCGCCGTGCGGCTGGTTGTGCAGGCTGGTGTTGACCAGGGTGATGTCTTCCGACTTGGCCCAGTCGATCAGCTGCTCGGCCACGCTGTGCGCGCTCATTCCGTCGCCGGTGGCGACCCAGGTGGAGACCGGGTCGATGACCAGGCAGCGGGCGCCGTGTTCCTGGGCCAGCAGCTTGATCCGGACCAGGTGCGCGCCGGCGCTGCCGATGAACGAGCGGGCCGAGATCAGCAGCAGGTTGCCGCTGTCGATGTGCGGCCCCAGCTCGATGCCGACCGATGCCATGTTGCGCACGACTTCGCCGCTGTCGGTATCGAAGCTCACGAACGCCGTGCGCTCGCCCCGCTCGCAGGCGGCCCGCGCGAAGGCCGCGCTCAGGGTGGTCTTGGCCGAGCCGGCCGGGCCGGTCAGCAGCACGCTGGCGCCGCGCAGGAAACCGCCGCCCAGGGCCGCGTCCAGCGATGCCACGCCGGACGAGATCCGTTCCTGGTTCACCTTGCGTTGCTCGCGATTCACCGAACGGGCGACGCCGATCTCGATCCCCTGCCGGCCGATCACGTACGGCGACTCGTTCTCGTCGAAGGCCGAGCCGCGGAACTTCTGCACCCGCAGGGTGCGCTGCGAAACCCCCTGGACCACGTCGTGGTGCAGGATGACCGCGCAGTCCACCATGTACTGGACGAAGGCCAGCGACGATGCGTCCCGCGCCCCCGGCAGCGCGTCGCCGGCTTTCGCGGTGATGATGGCGGTCAGTTCGAGCGCGGACAGCCATTCGTGCAGGCGGTGGACCTCCCGGCGCCTGGACCGCTCGTCCGGCAGCAGGGCCAGCAGGACGTCCAGCGCGTCGAACACGATCCGGGTCGCCCCGCTCCGTTCCACCTGGGCGGCAAGCACGGCGAGCAGGGCCTCCAGGTCGAAGCTGCCCGACTCGACCAGATCCGGGCTGGGCTGCGCATCGATGAAGCACAGCCGCTGCCCGCGCAGGCCGGCGACATTCCAGCCGAACCCGCCCGAATTGGCGACGATCCGCTCCGCGGTTTCCTCGAAGGCGACGAAGATGCCGCACTCGTCCCGCGCGGTGGCCCCGTGGACCAGGAACTGCAGGGACAGCAGGGTCTTCCCGGCGCCGGCACCGCCGGTCACCAAGGTGGTCCGGCCGCGCGGCAGGCCGCCGCCGGTCATTTCGTCGAAACCGGTGATGCCGGTCGCGGATTTTTCGATGGTCTTCATTCGGTTCGGCCGTCAATGCGGGGAGGCGGGGCCTGGCGCGCCAGCGCCGCCCTGACCGCGTTAACCAGTTCGTCCTCCACCGCGTCCTTGGTGACGTAGGCGGTCGCGCCGGCGGCCAGCGCGCGCCGGACGTACTCGGCGGAGGCGTAATGGCTCACGATGATGATCGCGGCGCCGGGCAGCAGCGCCCGGATGTCGGGCGTCAGCTCGATGCCGTTGGCGTCGGGCAGCTCGATGTCCAGCAGGACCACCGAGGGACAGTGGTCCCGGCACTGGGCGAGCGCGCGACTGCCGCTGCACGCCTCGTGGATGGCGCGTTCCGGGAACGCGGCCTGCAGGAACTTGCGCAGCGTCCGCCGCATGTACGGCTGGTCTTCCACGATCAGCATGGCGTCCCGCTCCAGGCGATGCGCGGGTGCAGGGGGACAACGGTGCCGGTGGGCGTCATGCGCGTGGGAACGGTGGGCAGGGCGGCACTCTAGGCGCGCCCGTGGGCTGCGTCTGTCAGGAGTCCTGTACAGATGGAGGGTGCCGCCGGGCCCGCGGCGCCGGGCAGTCGACCCCGGAACCCGCCTGCCGCCGGATCCGCTCAGTCCGCCGGCGTTAGCCCGTGCCCGATCGCGAACTTGACCAGCGAGGCCACGTCGCCGACGCCGAGCTTCTTCATCAGGCGGCTGCGGTAGGTATCGACGCTCTTGGGGGACAGGCCCACCAGCGCGGCGATCTGCGCGCTGGAATGGCCCTCGACCACCAGCTGCAGCACCTGCCGCTCGCGCGCGCTCAGGCTGTCGATGGGGCTGACGGTGGTGTTCGCCAGCCCCGGCGCGCGCGCGCCGGACACCCCCAGCGCCCGGCCCAGGTAGGTGCGCCCGGCGTGGATCGCGCGCACCGCCACCACGATCTCCTCGCTGGCCGCCTCCTTCAGCAGATAGCCGGCGGCCCCCGCCTCCAGCGCGCGGTGGACGTGCTCGGCGCTGGAGTGCATGGACAGCATGATGACCCGGGTGCCGGGGCACTGCCTGCGCAGCAGGGCGGCCGCCTCGATGCCGTTGATCCCGGGCATGGTGATGTCCAGGATGGCGATGTCGGGCCTGAGGTCCAGCGCGGTCCGCACGGCGTCGCCGCCGTTGCCCACCAGGGCGACCACCTCGATCCCGGCGCTGGCCTGGAGCAGCGCCTTCAGGCCGTCGCGCAGCACCGCATGGTCGTCGGCCAGCAGCACCCGAATGGCGCCACCGCTCAGCACGGCAACTCCACGACCACGCGGGTCGGCCCACCGGGCCTGGACGTGATGCTCAGCGCCGCGCCCAGGCCCTGGGCGCGTTCGCCCATGGTGGTCAGCCCGTGGTTGCCGGGCCGGGCGGCGACCGCGGGGTCGAAGCCCACGCCGTCGTCGGCGATTTCCAGGGTGATGCCGGCCTTGTCGCGCCGCGCCGCGATCTCCACGTGCCGGGCGGATGCGTGCTTGGCGATGTTGTTCAGCGCCTCCTGGGCGATCCGGAACAGCCCGGTCTCCACCGCCAGCGAGGGCCGGGGATTGAGGTCGACGCCGCGCACCTGGACGTCGGCGCCAAGCCGCGCCTGGTAGCGCTCCGCGTACGACCGGATCGCGGCCAGCAGGCCGTAGTCGTCCAGGGCCGGCGGCCGCAGGTCCGACATCACGTTGCGCAGCTGCGCGATGGTCTGCTCCAGCACGTCCCGGGCGTCCTGCAGCGCGCCGGCGCCGGCCGTGTCCGCCGGGACGTCGGCCTGCATCATGCCCAGGCTGAGCTTGAGCGCCACCAGGTTCGGGCCGACGCGGTCGTGCAGTTCGCGGCTGATGTTGCGGCGCGCGGTCTCCTCCATCTCGCTCAGGCGCCGGGTCAGGTCGCGCATCTGCTCCAGCGCCGCGGTGCGTTCCGCCACCCGCTCCTGCAGGGCGACGTTGAGCCGCCTGACGTCGTCCTCCGCCCGCTTGCGGCCGCCGATGTCGCGGAAGATCTTCGAGGAGCCGACGATCCTGCCACTGCCGTCCCGGATCGGCGAGGTGGTGGCCGACACATCGACCAGCCGGCCGGACTTCGTCCGCCGCACCGTCTCGAAATGCGTCAGCGCGGTGCCGCGCCGGACGCTTTCGATGATGTGCGCTTCCTCGGCCTGGCGCTCCGCCGGGATGAGCCGCAGCATCGGCTGGCCGACCATCTCCTCCGCCGTGTAGCCGAAGATCCGCTCCGCGGCGTCGTTCCAACTGGTGACCACGCCGTCCAGGTCGCGGCTGATGATGGCGTCCTGGGAGGACTCGACGACCGCTGCCAGCCGGAAGGCCGCGGCTTCGCCGCGCTTGCGCTCTTCCTCGCGGGCGATGTTGTCCAGCGCGAACGAGATATCCAGCGCCGCGTCCGTGAGCAGGGCGATCTCCTCCTGCTGGAAGAAATCCCGCTCGCCGGAGTAGACGCTCAACGTCCCGTGCACCATGCCGTGCACGCGGATGGGGAACACCGCCGAGGCGCGGAAGCCCCGACGCTCGATTTGCGACCGCCAGGGCAAGGTGGCCGGGTCCGCGAACAGGTCGTTGCAGATGTAGGTCCGCCCCGTGCGGTAGGCCGTTCCGGTGGGGCCCTTGCCTTCCGGCCGGTCGCCGGAATGGATGCGGATGCTCCGCAGGTAGCCGTCCTCGTCCCCGCACGCGGCCACGGGGAAGATCGACTGGGTGTCCATGTCGTGCCATCCCACCCAGGCCATGCGGAACCCGCCCTGCCTGACCACGACCTCGCAGACCCGCTGGAACAGCGCCTCGCGGTCCGGCAACCGCACGATGGCCTGGTTGATCTCGCGCAGCGCCACGTGCAGCCGCGTTATGCGCGCGATCTCCAGTTCCTGCGCCTTGCGCTGGCTGATGTCGGCGTAAAGCGCCACGTAGCGCTTCGGCGCCCCGTCCTCGCCCGGCAGCGGAACGATGGTGGCGTCCAGCCAATGGCAGCTGCCGTCGCGGGCGCGGTTGCGGATCTCGCCGCGCCACACGTTCCCGTCCGCAAGCGTGTTCCACATGGCGCGGAAGAACTCCGGCGCATGCAGGCCGGAGTTCAGCAGGCGATGGTCCCGCCCGATCAGCTCCTCGCGCGTGTATTGCGAGAGGGCGCAGAACCCGTCGGTGACGAAGGTCATCGCGCCCTTGTCGTCGGTGAGCGCAACGATGGCGTGCTGGTCCAGTACGGCGCCCAGTTCGCGGGAGGCATCCACTGGCGCCCGCGGGCCTTCGGCCGCCGCCTGGCGCTCGCCCCCGCTTTCATCGGCCCTCATCCGCTCCACCCCCTTTCCTCCGGCCCGGGCTGCCGCGCTTCGCCGCCCTCCCGCGGCATGCGCCCCTCCATGGCACGGCCCTGCGCCCACGCAATCCGATTGGACTATCCCCCGCGCGGTCACACCGGGCAAGCCCGGCGTCCACAAATACCGGCCGCCCTCCCCCCGTTGGCGCCAGGCTTGCCCGCCCGCATCGGTTCGGACCGCCCCCGCCGCTACACTTTCGCCACCGCCGCCGGAGGCCGCCATGACCGATCCCCAGCCGCCCGTCGCCCTGCGCGCCGCCGATGTCCCCAGCCGCCAGGTGCGCACCGTCTACCCCGCCCCGTTCGCGCACCTGTTCGACGGCCGCGACAAGAAGGCCTTGGGCGACGCCTTCGGCCTGGCCCACTTCGGCGTCAACCTCACCCGGTTGGCGCCCGGCGCCGTCTCGGCCCTGCGCCACGCGCACACCGTGCAGGACGAATTCGTCTACATCCTGGAAGGCCACCCGGTGCTGGACACCGACGACGGCCCGGTCCCGCTGGCCCCGCACATGTGCGCCGGCTTCCGCGCCGGCACCGGCCGCGCCCACCGCCTGGCCAACCCCACCGACCGCGACGTGCTGTACCTGGAAATCGGCGACCGCACCCCCGGCGACGAGGCACGCTACCCCGACGACGACCTGCTGGCGCGCCAGCAAGACGGCGCCTGGCGGTTCTTCCAAGAGTAAGTCAGACGAGGCTCCGCGTTGGCTGTGGGCCCGGACATGGTGCTCGGCGTGGCGTCACCCCACTTCTTAGCGGCACTCTTGGCGACACCGTGATTGGAGGGGTTTGCTGAGAGGTCTTCAGGCCCGGTCCTGCAGGCGCTCCTAGCGCGATGGCGGAGCTGGTGCAGCGGTTGTCGACGAAGGTGACATCGTGGCGGTCTACGAGCAGGCCCAGGCGCGGGCTGGAGATATTGCCCACGCCGCCCCGGGGACACGGAGCTTCATGTAGTCAACGACCGTGCACGCAGCGAGCGCCCGCGCCCGATGCCGTAGTAGGCCAGGCCGGCGGCCTCGACCT
>CAMLJA010000019.1 GCA_946480065.1 uncultured Thermomonas sp.
TGCAACACGTTCTACCTGCTGGAGCTTTAGCCGCTCTCGGGGAAACCCCGCCCGCGAGGAACGGCGCGTCGGCGGCCGGTGCGGTGCCGCGCAGAGCGGGCCATGGAGGGTCCGCGCCGGCGACATCGAACAGGACGTTCGCATCGAGCCGCAAGCGGCGCCGCACCGGCCGGCAACGCGCCCGCCGCGCCATCGGCATCCGCTAAAATCGCGGTTTCCCCGCAGCAGGATCCCCGCATGCAGCTCTCCAACGTCCGCGCCGTGGTCACCGGCGGCGTCTCCGGCCTCGGCCTGGCCGTGGCGCAACACCTGGTCGCCCACGGCGGCAAGGTCGCCCTGTTCGACGTCAACGACGAGAAGGGCGCCGCGGCCGTCGCCGGGCTGGGCGAGGCCAATGCCCGCTTCTACAAGACCGACGTCAGCAACGAGGACCAGGTGGCGGCCAACGTCACCGGCGCGAAGGCCTTCCTCGGCGGCCTGAACGCCGCGATCAACTGCGCCGGCATCCTGGGCGCCGGCCGCGTGCTGGGCCGTGACGGCGCCATGAAGCTGTCGCAGTTCCAGACCACGGTGATGGTGAACCTGGTCGGCAGCTTCAACGTGGCCAAGGCCTGCGCCGAACTGATGCAGCACAACGAGCCCGGCGCCGACGGCGAGCGCGGCGTGATCGTCAACACCGCTTCCGTGGCCGCCTACGAGGGACAGATCGGCCAGGCCGCCTACTCGGCGTCGAAGGGCGGCGTGGTCGGCATGACCCTGCCGATGGCGCGCGAGCTGGCCCGCTTCGGCATCCGGGTGATGACCGTCGCCCCTGGCGTGTTCTGGACCCCGATGGTCGACGGCATGCCGGACGACGTGCAGAAGTCGCTGGCCGCCACCATCCCCTTCCCCTCGCGCCTCGGCAAGCCGGAGGAATTCGCCGACCTGGTGGCCTACATCCTCGGCAACGCCTACCTCAACGGCGAGACCATCCGCCTGGACGGCGCGACCCGCTTGGCGCCGAAGTGACCGACCACGGCTCGCGCGCGGAGCGCTGGGTGGCCACCCGCTGGCCGGCGATCCGCGCCCGCGGCATGTGGCGGTTCCTGCTGGTGCGGGGCGTGGCGGTTTGGGGCGGGCTGATGTTCGCCTTCATGGCGGTCGCCATGCTGCTGCGCTTCGGCGCGGCGCATCCGCGCCTGCCGCTGCTGCTCGCGGTCGCCCTGCCCCTGTGCGCGTTCGGCGGACTGTGCTGGGGCGTGCTGACCTGGCTCTTCAACGAACGCATCTTCCACGCGCTCCAACAACAGAACAGAAACCTCCCATGAAGGCCTACGACATCAAGAAGGGCAACGTCGTCGAACACAACGGCGGCGTGTACCAGGTCCGCGACATCGAGCGCAGCAGCCCGCAGGGCCGCGGCGGCAACGTGCGCTACCGCTTCACCATGTATTCCATCCCCGGCGGCAGCAAGCTGGACGCCAGCTTCGACGGCGACGACGACCTGCGGGAAGTGGACATGAGCCGCCGCCAGTGCACGTATTCCTACAAGGACGGGGAGGCCTTCGTGTTCCTCGACGACGAGGACTACACCCCGTACACGCTGGACGCGGACGCGGTGGGCGATGCCGCGGGCTACATCGTGGACGACCTCACCGGCCTCTACGTGCAGCTGATCGAGGACGCCCCGGTGGCGATCCAGCTGCCGCAGTCGGTGGCCATCGAAGTGGTGGAAACCCCGCCGGAGCTGAAGGGCGGCACCGCCACCAAGCGCCCGAAGCCGGCCCGGCTGTCCACCGGCATCGAGATCATGGTGCCGGAGTACATCGGCAACGGCGAGAAGGTGTGGGTCAACACCACCACCGGCGAGTTCGCCGGCCGGGCGGACTGAGAATCGGCGGCGGATCGGCTGGGGCGTTCGCGCAGCGGCATTTCGAGCCGCGTAGCGAATGCCCCAGTCGGTCCCGCGATCGCCCATCCCATGACGGAAACCCTCGCTGACATCGTCCTCGCCGGCCACGGCATCCGCCTCGAGCCGCTGGCGCGCGAGCACGTCGCCGCGCTGCAGGACGCGGTGGACGACGGCGACATCGGCGGGCTGAACTACGTCAACGTGCCCGGCCGCGACGGGATCCCCGCGTGGGTCGAGCACGCGCTGGCGATGCGCGAGGCCGGCCTGGAACTGCCGTTCGCCATCATCGCCGGCGACCGCGTGGTCGGCAGCACCCGCTACTACGACATCGACCTGTCGGTGCCCACGCTGGCGATCGGCCATACCTTCCACGCCGCCTCGGTCTGGCGCACCCACGTCAACACCGCCAGCAAGCGGCTGCTGCTGGGCCACGCCTTCGACACCCTGGGCGCGCAGTCGGTGTTCTTCCACACCAGCCACCTCAACCTGCGCTCGCAGGCGGCGATCGAACGCCTGGGCGCGAAGCGGGACGGGATCCTGCGCGCGCACCGGCGGCACAAGGACGGCAGCCTGCGCGACACCCACGTGTATTCGATCACCGCGCCGGAATGGCCGGCGATCCGCGCGCGCCTGGACGCGCGGCTGGGCAATGGCACCAGGGACGCGTCCGGCGGCTAGGCGGCAGGCGGCCCGGCTGCGCGCTCAGTCGAACAGCTTGCCCGGGTTCATGATCCCGTTCGGGTCCAGCGCCGCCTTGATGCCGCGCATCGCCGCGATCTCCGCCGGGCTGCGCGTGGACCACAGGTAGGGCTTCTTGACCAGGCCGATGCCGTGCTCGGCGGAGATGCTGCCGCCGTGCCGCTGCAGCGCCTCGGCCAGCAGCGTGGTGACGCGCTCGCAGTCGGCCACGAAGTCCGCCTGCGCCGCGGCCGCGGGCTTGAGGATGTTGATGTGCAGGTTGCCATCGCCGATGTGGCCGAACCAGACCACCTCGAACTGCGGGTATTCGCGCGCCAGCAGCGCCTGGGTCTCGGCGAGGAAGGCCGGCATCGCCGAGATCCGCACCGACACGTCGTTCTTGTAGGGGACGAACCGGGCAAGGCTCTCGGTGATGCCTTCGCGCAGCCGCCACAGCTGGGCCGCCTGCGCCTCGCTGGCGGCGATCACGCCGTCGCTGGCGAGCCCTCCTTCCACGCACTGTTCGAACGCGGCCAGCGCTTCGGCCTCGCTGGCCGCGTCCGCGGCGAACTCGGTGACGACGTAGAACGGGTGGACCTCCTCGAACGGCGCCTGCGCGCCGTGGGCCAGCACGTGCCGCAGCGCGACGTCGGTGAAGAATTCGAACGCCTGCAGCCGGAGGCGGCCGCGGAACGCCGCGAACACCTGCATCAGGGCTTCGAAGCTGGGCAGCGCCAGCAGCATCACCCGGGTCGGCGGCGGCGGGGCGGTGAGCCGCAGCGTCGCCTCCACCACGATGCCCAGCGTGCCCTCCGAGGCCACCGCGAGGTGGCGCAGGTCGTAGCCGCTGGAATCCTTCACCAGGCCGCGGCCCAGCCGGACCACCTCGCCGCTGCCGGTCACGAACGTGATCCCGGCGATCCAGTCGCGGGTATTGCCGTAGCGCACCACCCGGATGCCGCCGGCATTGGTGGCGATGGTGCCGCCGATGGTCGCCGAGCCGCGGGCGGCGAAGTCCACCGGATACTGCAGGCCCTGCGCGCGCGCAGCGTCCTGCGCCAGCTGCAGCGGCAAGCCGGCCTGCACGGTTAGCGTGCGGTCGACCGCATCGAAGCCGAGCACCTTGTTCATCCGCTCCAGGCTGACCACCAGCTCGCCGTTGGCGGCGACCGCCCCGCCCGACAGGCCGGTGCGCCCGCCCGACGGCACCACCGCCACCCCGGCGGCGTTGGCCCAGCGGACCACGGCCTGCACCTCGTCCACGTCGCAGGGGAACGCGATCGCCAGCGGTGCCGGCGTCCAGCGCCGGGTCCAGTCGCGGCCGTAGTGCTCCAGGTCCGCGGGATCGGTCTTCAGGCGCAGGCCCGGCAGGGCGCGGACGAGGGCGGACAGGCGCGGATCGGGCATGGCCTTCGGAGCCGGCGGGACGGTGGCCCAGCCTGCCAGCCGGGGGCGGGCGCGTCCACTGCGGCAGCGCAGCAAAACTGGGCCGGGAACTGGCACACTCGCCGCAACCGATCCGGCGCGGCGCCCATGAAGAAGACCTCGTTCCCCAAGCAGGACATCCAGGTGGTGCTGCTGGAGGGCATCAGCCCGAGCGCGGCGGACACCTTCCGCGCGGCCGGCTACAGCAACATCGTCACCCACGCCAAGGCGCTGCCGGAAGACGAGCTGCGCCGGGCCATCGCCGGCGCCCACTTCATCGGCATCCGCTCGCGCACCCAGCTGACCGCCGGGGTGCTGGCCGAGGCGCGC
Source organism: uncultured Thermomonas sp. (assembly GCA_946480065.1). The sequence continues at coordinate 4,325 of CAMLJA010000019.1, forward strand.
CGGCTGCTGGCGGTGGGCTGCTTCTGCATCGGCACCAACCAGGTCGACCTGGAGGCCGCCGAACTGGCCGGCATCCCGGTGTTCAACGCGCCCTACTCCAACACCCGCAGCGTGGCGGAGCTGGTGCTGGCCGAGGCGATCATGCTGCTGCGCGGGATCCCGCAGAAGTCGGCGCAGTGCCATCGCGGCGGCTGGAGCAAGTCCGCCGCCGGCAGCCACGAGGCGCGCGGCAAGACCCTGGGCATCGTCGGCTACGGCCACATCGGCACCCAGGTCGGCGTGCTGGCCGAGGCGCTGGGCATGCACGTGCTGTTCCACGACATCGAGACCAAGCTGGCGCTGGGCAACGCGCGCGCGGCGCGCGACCTCGACGAGCTGCTGGCCGCGTCCGACGTGGTGACGCTGCACGTGCCGGAAACGCCGGCCACCCGCTGGATGATCGGACCCGACCAGCTGGCGCGGATGAAGCCCGGCGCGCACCTGGTCAACGCCTCGCGCGGCACCGTGGTGGAGATCGACGCCCTGGCCGCCGCGCTGCGGTCCGGCCACGTCGGCGGTGCCGCGGTGGACGTGTTCCCCGAGGAACCCAAGGGCAACGACGATCCGCTGCGCTCGCCGCTGTGCGGGCTGGACAACGTGATCCTGACCCCGCACGTGGGCGGCAGCACGCTGGAGGCGCAGGACAACATCGGCATCGAGGTGGCGGCCAAGCTGGTCCGCTACAGCGACAACGGCAGCACCCTGTCGGCGGTGAACTTCCCCGAGGTCACCCTGCCCGAGCACGCCGGCAGCCACCGGCTGCTGCACATCCACCGCAACGTGCCCGGCGTGCTGTCGAAGATCAACGACATCTTCGGCGAGCGCGGGATCAACATCGACGGCCAGTTCCTGCGCACCGACGCGCAGGTGGGCTACGTGGTGATCGACGTCAGCGCCGCGGACGCGGCGGCGGAGGAACTGCGCGGCGCGCTGGCGGCGATCCCGGGCACCCTGCGCACGCGCGTGCTGTACTGACCCGCACGCCGGTGCGGCCGAGTCAGCGCGACGGGATCGCGGCCGACGCCCCGCCCGCCCGGGCCTGCAGCCACTTGCGCGCCATCCGGCCGACCGAGGCGTCGGCGCCGGGATCGGCCGCCAGCGCGTCGATCCGGCGCCAGGCCAGGTCGTGGGACTCGTCGCTGACCACGTAGGCCTCGTCGACGCCGGCGCGCACCACGTAGCGCACGTCGTAATGCCAGTGCGCGGGCACGCCCTTGTGCTCGGGGATGCGGTGGCGGTCGAGGTCGAACAGGCCCGGTTCCAGCCGCAGCCCGGGCAGGCCGGATTCCTCCCCGGCCTCCTTCAGCGCCGCCACCCGCAGGTCGCGCTCGCCGTCGGCGTGGCCGCCCAGCTGCAGCCACAGCCCCAGCTTGCGGTGGTGGGTCAGCAGCACCCGCTCGCCCGCGCGGTCCACCAGCCAGCAGGAGGCGGTAAAGTGGCCGCCCAGGCGCTCGCGGCGGAACGGATCCTCGGCGTCGCCGAGCAATTCCAGGAACCGGGCGACGGTCGCGGCCTCCTCCGGCCAGCGCGCGGCGTAGCCGGCCAGTTCCGCCGCGAAGGCAGCCGCGGCGGGTTCGGCGAAGGATGAGGGCATGCGCGCGGATCCGGTTTGGCTGAATGGGCACTCATTATCGCCCGCATGACCGTGGGCGCTTGTGCGCGTCGGCCGTGAGCGTTTATGTTCGCCCCCTTGCGCCGCCCGAACGGCGGCGCCCTTGCAACGAACCGGGGGAACCACCTGATGCTGTTCCAGCGAATCAAGCCGCTCGACAAGATCCTAGAGACAGCCGCGAAGAAGTCGCTCACGCGCCAGCTTGGCGCCCTCCAGCTCACCCTGCTCGGCATCGGCGCGATCATCGGCACCGGCATCTTCGTGCTGACCGCGGCGGCGGCGCAGAAGGCAGGCCCGGGCATGATGTGGAGCTTCGTGATCGCCGGCGCGGTGTGCGCGGTAGCGGCCCTGTGCTACTCGGAAATCGCCTCGATGGTGCCGGTTTCCGGCTCGGCCTACACCTACACCTACGCGGTGATGGGCGAGATCCTGGCATGGATGGTGGGCTGGGCGCTGATCCTGGAATACGCGGTGGCGGCGTCGGCGGTGTCGGTGGGGTGGTCCGGCTACTTCATGGGGCTGGTCAAGAGCGCCACCGGCTTCCAGCTGCCGGCGGCGCTGGCGGCCGGCCCGGTGTGGTCGTTCGCCGGCGGCATCCCCAGCGTCGACTTCAGCCACGGCGTGTTCAACCTGCCCGCGGTGGTGATCGCGCTGGCGGTGACCGGCCTGCTGATGATCGGCACCACCGAGAGCGCGCGCGTCAACGCCTTCCTGGTGGCGATCAAGATCCTGGCCCTGAGCGCATTCGTGGTGCTGACCGTGCCGGTGATCAACGGCGCCCACTTCGAGCCGCTGGCGCCGAACGGCTGGTTCGGCAACGGTAACGGCACCGGCCTGGGCATCGTGGGCGCGGCGGCGTCGATCTTCTTCGCCTACGTCGGCTTCGACGCGGTCTCCACCGCGGCCGAGGAGACCAAGAACCCGCAGCGCAACGTGCCGATCGGCCTGATCGGCAGCCTGGCGGTGTGCACCGTGTTCTACCTGCTGGTGGCGGCGGGCGCGATCGGCGCGATCGGCGCCCAGCCCACCGCGCTGGGCGTGCAGCCCGGTTCGCCGGAATTCGTGGCCCAGTGCCAGGCGCTGCTCGCGCAGGGCCAGCAGCCGCTGGTGTGTTCGAACGAGGCGCTGGCGCACGTGCTGCGCATGATCGACCACGACCGCGTGGGCGACATGGTCGGCCTGGCCGCCAACCTGGCCCTGCCCTCGGTCATCCTGATGATGCTGTACGGGCAGACCCGCATCTTCTTCGTGATGGCCCGAGACGGCCTGCTGCCGGAGAAGCTGGCCGACGTGCACCCGAAGTGGAAGACCCCGCACAAGGTCACGATGATCACCGGCGTGTTCGTGGCCATCGCCGCGGCGCTGTTCCCGGTGGGCCAGCTGGCCGACATCTCGAACTCCGGCACCCTGTTCGCCTTCTTCATGGTGGCGATCGCTGTGCTGATCCTGCGCGTGCGCGACCCGGGCCGGCACCGCCCCTTCCGCACCCCGTTCGTGTGGGTGGTGGCGCCTCTGGCGATCATGGGCACCGTGTTCCTGTTCTTCAACCTGCCGTTCGAGGCCAAGATCGTGCTGCCGATCTGGGGCGGCATCGGCCTGGTGCTGTACTTCCTCTACGGCTACCGCAAGAGCCACCTGGGCCGAGGCCTGGTGGAAGTGCACGAGGACGACGCCGGCCTCCCGCCGCCGCCGGTCCCGCCGGTCGCCTGACGGCAACGCGACGCACCCCTGGAGACCCGGCCCCGGCCGGGTTTTCCTTTTCCGGGCGGCCACGGCGCGCGCGGGCCGTTATGCTTGCGGCCCCGCCCGCACGCCCTTCCCGACATGCACGACCACGAGCGCGCCGCCCGGCAATCCCTGATCGACCACTGCCGCGCCATGAACGCCAGCGGGCTGTCGCTGCACAAGTCCGGCAACGCCAGCCTGCGCTGGGGCCAGGGCCTGCTGATCACCCCCACCGGCCGCGCCTACGACCGCCTGCAGCCCGAGGACATCGTGTTCCTGCAGGCCGACGGCGGCTGCCCGCCCGGACAGCTCATCCCGTCCAGCGAATGGCGCTTCCACGTCGACATCCTGCAGGCGTTCCCGGCGGTCAACGCGGTGGTGCACGTGCACTCCACCCACGCCACCGCGCTGGCCTGCCTGGGCCGCGGCATCCCCGCCTTCCACTACATGGTGGCGATCGCCGGCGGCGACCGCATCCCCTGCGCGGACTACGCCACCTTCGGCAGCGCCGAGCTGTCGGCCAACGTGCTGCGGGCGCTGGGCGGCGGGCTGCGCGCCTGCCTGATGGCCAACCACGGCCAGGTCGCCACCGGCGCCACCCTGGCCGAGGCCTACGCCCTGGCCGAGGAGGTGGAGAGCCTGGCCCGGCAATACATCATCGCCCGCAGCCTGGGCGAGACCCGGGACCTGCCGCCCGACGAGATGGCGCGGGTGGTGGAGAAATTCCGCCACTACGGCCAGCAGCGCCCGGACGACTGACGGCGTCGTGCCCTCGCGCCGGCAACCGGGCATGAACCCCCGCCCGGTCGTCATTTGGCAGCGCGGCCGCAGTCGCTACACTGCGCGGATGGACACCTCCCCCGCCTTCGACCACACCCTGTACGCCGGCTGCGCCGCCCAGATCATCCAGCACACCCGCGAACTGGCGGCCAAGGGTTGGACACCGGCCACCGCCGGCAACTTCTCCATGCGGATGAGCCCGGAGCACGCGGCCATCACCATCTCCGGCAAGGACAAGGGTCGCCTCACCGAGGCCGACATCATGGTCGTGGACATGGCAAACAACCCGGTCGCCACCCACCACCGCCCGTCCGCCGAGGCCGCACTGCACACCCACCTGTACCGCAAGTTCCCCGACGTGGGCGCGGTGCTGCACACCCATTCGCCCGTCCAGACCATCGCCGGCCTGCTTTACGCCGACGAGGGCCGCGTGCGGCTGCGCGGCTACGAGCTGTTCAAGGCCCTGCGCGGGCACACCACCCACGAAACCGAGCTCGACCTGCCGGTGGTGCCCAATTCCCAGGAGATGGACGAGTTGATCGCCAGCATCGACGGCGCCCTGGACGCACCCAACACCTGGGGCTACCTGATCGCCGGCCACGGCCTGTACGCCTGGGGCCGCGACATCAGCGAGGCGCGACGCCACCTGGACGCGTTCGAGTTCATGCTCGGCTGCGAGCTGGAAATGCGCCGCCTGCGCGCCTGACCGGAGGATCCCCATGAGCCGCCTGCGCATCTTCGACGAGGCCGCCCCCGAGGCCGCACTGCTGTCCACCACCGACCACGCCGCGATGGCCGCTGAGCTGGCGCGCATCGGCGTGCACCTGGAGCAGTGGCGCGCCGCGCAGCCCGTGGCACCGGGCGACCCGCCCGAGGCCATCCTGGCCGCGTACCGCGCCGACGTCGACCGCCTGGTCGCCGAGCGCGGCTTCCGCTCGGTGGACGTGGTCAGCATCGCCCCGGACCATCCGCAGCGCGAGGCGATGCGCGCGAAGTTCCTGGACGAGCATTTCCACAAGGAAGACGAGGTGCGCTTCTTCGTGGCCGGCTCGGGCCTGTTCACCCTGCACGCGGAGGGCAGGGTCCACGAGGTGCTGTGCGAGGCGGGCGACCTGATCTCGGTGCCCGACGGCATGACCCACTGGTTCGACATGGGGCCGGAACCCAGCTTCGTGGCGATCCGCTTCTTCACCGAGCCGGACGGCTGGGTGGGCCACTTCACCGGCACCGACATCGCGCAGCGCTTCCCGCGCTTCGAGGTGGGGCAGGCCCGCTAGCATGCAGGCCACCGTCCTCACCGACATCGAAGGCACCACCTCCAGCATCTCCTTCGTGCGCGACGTGCTGTTCCCGTACGCGCGCCGCGAGTTGCCGGGCTTCGTGCGCGCGCACGGCCACGACCCCGAGGTGCGCCGCTGGCTGGACGCGGTGGCCGCCGAGCAGGGCGGCATCTGCCAGGACGCGGTGATCGTTGAGACGCTGCAGGGCTGGATCGACCAGGACCGCAAGCACACCGCGCTGAAGGCCCTGCAGGGCATGGTCTGGGAGGCAGGCTACCGCCACGGCGACTTCACCGCGCCGCTGTACCCCGACGTGGTGCCCGCGCTGCGCGCCTGGCACGGGGCCGGGCACGCGCTGGCGGTGTATTCCTCGGGATCGGTGCCGGCGCAGAAGCTGCTGTTCTCGCACACCGACGCCGGCGACCTGACCCCGCTGTTCCGCGGCTTCTTCGATACCGAGGTGGGCCACAAGCGCGACCCCGACAGCTACCGGCTGATCGCCGACCGCCTGGACCGCGCCACCGGCGACGTGCTGTTCCTGTCGGACGTGGTGGCCGAACTCGACGCCGCCCGCGAGGCCGGCATGCGCACCACCCTGCTCGACCGCCGCGAGGACTACCCGGCGCCGCGGCTCGGCGACGCCGCGAACGGGCACCCGCGCGCGGAATCGTTCGCGGCGATCGCGCCCTAGGGCGAAACCGCGGCCGGCGCGTAGTCGTCCAGCCGGTAGCCGATGGCGGCGCGCAGCTCGCCGCGCCAGCGGTCGAACGCGCGCACCTCGACCCGGTGCTCGCCGGCGGCCAGCCGGGTGGGCAGCGCGCCGCGCCACAGGTGCGGCGAGGGCTCGGCCTCCGGCGAGCGGTCGAACCCGCGCAGCGCGTGCGCCGCGTCGTCGCGCGCGTTCTCGGCCAGCAGCGCCGGATCCGGCTGCAGGACCTTGCGCATCGGCAGCCACTCGCCGCCGTCGACGCGATACTCCACGCGGGTGTCGTCGTCGCCCATGTAGACGTTCGCGAACACGCCCCAGGCCGGGTAGGCGCCACGCCGCAGCACCCGCGGCGCGTGCAGGCCGATCTGGCGGTCCTGCGGGTCGCGGGCGTTGTGCCAGGCCAGCGCATAGGTCCCGCCGTCGCCGACGTCCAGGGTGGCGTAGCCGTTGGGCGTACCGTCGGCCATGGTGGCGTCGGGGATGCCGGCGGCGTCCGGCGCGCCCGACCAGTAGGCGCCGCAGGCGGCCCCCACGTTGTACTCGTGCAGCGGCGCGACGCCGGTCCAGCCGTCGGCCGCGCCGTGGAAGACGTGGCGCTGGGAATGGCTGTGCGCGCTCAGCACCAGCACGTGCGGGAACGGCGCCAGCAGCGCGAACAGCCGCGCGCGGTCGGCATCGCGGAAGCTGTCCTGGCCGGGCGGCTCGAACAGCGGGATGTGGATGGCCAGCACCAGCAGCCGGTCCTTCGGCAGCGCCGGCAGCAGCCGGCCGAGGAAGGCGAACTGGTCCTCGCGCAGGCCGCCGGTGTAGGCCGGCCTGGCGCCGGGCAGCGCGACCACGTCGTCCAGCACCACCAGGCTGGCGCGCGCGGTCAGCCGGGCGAAGGTGTCCGGCCCGATCTCGCGATGGAACGCGCCCAGGGACGCGGCGTCGGACGCGGCGCCGGGGTCGATGTCGTGGTTGCCCGGCGCGTACAGCCAGGGAATGCCCAGCGCGGCGGTGGCGTCGCGGACCGCCGGGTACAGGCCGGGGGCGTCGTCGACGATGTCGCCCAGGGCGATCCCCAGCCCGGCGCCGTGCCGGCCCACCAGCGGCTGCACGATGTCGCGGCGGTAATAGTCCACGTCCGGCGCCGACTTCGGCTGCGGATCGCCGAACACCAGCACCCGCAGCGGGCGGCCGGCGGGGACGCTGGCCGGCACCCGGCGCAGCGCGATGCACCCGGGGCCATCGGCTGCTCCGGTCCGCGGCGCGGCCACCCCGGCCTCCACCGCCACCGGCACGCACGCGGCCCGCGCCCGCGCGCCGGAGGCGCCGCAGAGGAACAACAGGCCGCATCCGGCCGCCAGCCATCGCATGCTTCGCATCCCGGCATTATGCCGGCGCCCCGCGGCGCCCGACTGCACTAGAATCGGAGCACCGAGGGGAGTCGGAGGCAGGCCGGGCTTGCGAGGCATCGAACGGTTGGGGCCATTGCTGTCGTGCGTGCTGGCGCTGCTGCTGGCGGCGGCGATGCCTGCGCGCGCGGTCGCCCCGCAGGTGCTGGACGCCGGCACCGCCTCGCTGCCGCTGAGCCCGCACCTGGCCTACTACCACGACCGGACCGCCAGCGACGGCGCCACCGAGGCCTATGCCCGCGCCCGCGCCGGCAGCTTCCGCCCCCTGCCCGGCGGCAGCCCGACCTTCGGCTTCCAGGACGGCGCCTACTGGTTCTACCTGCCGCTGCTCAACCGCGACCCGACCGAGCCACGCTGGCTGCTGGTGCAGGAATACGCCCTGAGCGACCAGGTGGACCTGTTCCTGCGCTACCCGGACGGCCGGGTGGAGCACCAGGCCAGCGGCGACCACGTGCCCTTCCGCAGCCGCTTCATCCGCTACCGCCACCCCAACTTCCGGGTCGACCTGCCGGTCGGCCAGCAGGTGGAGCTGCTGGTGCGGGTGCAGAGCCAGAGCTCGATGCAGGTCCCGCTGGTGCTCTACACCCCCAAGGCCTTCGCCGAGCTCATGCGCGACGCGCAGTTCTCCACCGGCCTGTACTACGGCATCGTGCTGGCGCTGCTGTTCTACAACCTGGTGCTGTGGATCATGCTGCGCGACGCCGGCTACTTCTGGTACCTGCTGCACACCGGGGCGTTCGGGCTGGTGCTGTTCACCCTCAACGGCTACGGCTTCGAGTACTTCTGGCCCGACTGGGCCTGGCTGGCGGACGCCGCGGTGCCGCTGTCGATCTGCCTGGCGCTGATCGGCATGCAGCAGTTCTCGCGCAGCTTCCTGGACCTGCACGAGCGCTGGCCGGCCGGCAACCGCGTCAGCCTGGCGCTGATCGGCTTCTTCCTGCTGCTGGGCATCGCCGCGGTGTGGCTGCCCTACAACGCCTCCACCCCGCTGGCCTCGAAGGCGGTGCTGTTCGGGGTGCTGTGGATCATCGTGGCCGCGGTGGTCATGGTGCGGCGCGGCTACCGCCCCGCGCGCCTGTTCCTGCTGGCGTGGTCGCTGTTCCTGCTGGGCACCGCCGCGTTCACCCTGCTCGCGTTCGGGCTGGTGCCGCGCACGTTCTGGACCCTCAACGGCGTGCAGATCGGCTCCGCGCTGGAAATGCTGCTGCTGTCGCTGGCGCTGGGCGCCCGCTACGCCGGCCTGCGCAACGAGAACATCCGGATCGTGCAGGAAACCAACGAGAAGCTGGAACGCAGCGTGATCGACCGCACCCGCCAGCTGCGCACCGCGATGGCGCAGCTGGGCGAGGCCAACGTGCAGCTGCGCGAGTACAGCCGGCGCGACCCGCTCACCGGGGTCTACAACCGCCGCCATTTCCGCGAGGCCTTCGAGCAGGCCCTGGCCGCCCGCCGCGGCGACCCGCAGCCGCTGGCGCTGCTGCTGCTGGACCTGGACCACTTCAAGCGGATCAACGACAGCTACGGCCACCTGGCCGGCGACGACTGCCTCAACCAGGCCGCGCGCCGGATCGAGGACGTGGTGGTCCCGCGCGGCGGCGTGGTGGCGCGCTTCGGCGGCGAGGAATTCGTGGTGGTGCTGCCCGGGCTGGGGCCGCAGGACGCGCTGCAGGTGGCCGAGGCGATCCGGCAGCGGATCCACCAGACGCCGGTGGAGTCCGCCGGACAGAGCATCCGGATGAGCGCCAGCATCGGCATCCACAGCGTGGACGGCGACCGCGAGAGCGCGCCCGAGGAGATCATCCGGATCGCCGACGAGGCGCTCTACCGCGCCAAGGACGACGGCCGCAACTGCGTGCGGCATTCGGTCAGCGCGGCCTGACGGCGGTCGCCCGCCGCGCCGCCGTTCCCCCCAGCGCGCCGCGCGCCGCCGCCCGCCCGCTGCCGTCGGCCCCCATCCGCACCGCCGCCGCCACCTCGCCGTCCAGCGCGCGGTCGC
>CAMLJA010000020.1 GCA_946480065.1 uncultured Thermomonas sp.
AAGAAGTGGCGGTCCTCGCGCACCTCCAGCACCAGGCCCGCGCGCGCCACCGCGGCCTTCAGCGCCTCCAGCACCCGCCAGTCGCCCGGGGCGGTGACCACCACCCGCTGCGGCGCCAATTCGGCCAGCGCGGCCTCCAGCTCGGCGGCCAGGCTGCCGCGGTTGCCGGGATCCTCCAGCCGCCGGTAGTGCAGCGGGCGCCCGGCCACCCGCAGCGCCTGCGCGAAGTGCCGCATGGCGGCCAGGAACAGCGCGATCCGCTGCTTGCCGGACCAGACGTGGGTGGCCTCCTCCGCCACTTCCGCCATCCATACCGCGTCCCGCGCGGGATCGAAGCCGTCGAACGCGGCCGCCTCCAGGTCCAGCTGGTCGCCCAGCACCAGCACCAGCGTGCGCACGCTCATGCGCCGGTCCCGCCGCGCCGCCGGCGACAGGCGTCCGAACAATATTTCACCGCCTCCCAGCTGCGCGCCCAGCGGCGGCGCCAGCTCATCGGCCGCCCGCAGGCCGCGCACGGCTTGCTGGGCAGCGAGCGCTTGTTGCCGCGGAATCCCTTGGCCGCCACCGTCATCCCGGGCTCACCGGCCCGCCCGACCGCGGCCGCGCCACGCCGGCCGCACGCGCAGGAACACGCGGTAAGCCGCCTCCAGCAGCCGCAGCCGCCAGCCTCCGCCCACCAGCCGGCCGAGCCAGGCGAGCCGCGGCAGCGCGCGCCACAGCGCCACGAAGGCGGCGGCGCCATCGACCAGGCGGCCGTCGGCCAGGCGCAGGTGCAGCCGCGCCAGCGCCTGGCCGCGGTCTAGGCCGGGCCCCAGGTCCGCGGGCGCGCAGCGGGCGGCGTCGACCCAGCGCACGCCCTCGGCGCCCGGCTGCCGGCGGTAGGCGGCCACCTCCCGGGCGCAGACCGGGCAGGCGCCGTCGTAATACAGGATGGGCCGGGGGGATGGGGCGTCGTCCACGATGGCGCTTACGCGCCGCCGGGCCGCCGCGGATGCACGCGCTTGGCCCGGCCCGCTGGAAATCGTACAATTCCGGTACGCTTTCGAAAGGCGCCGCCCGCATGCTCCGCGTCACCAAGCTCACCGATTACGCCACCGTGGTCCTGACCGTGCTCGCCGCGCGGCCCGGGGCGGTGCTCAGCGCGCCCGAGCTGGCCGAACAGGCTGGCCTGGAAGCCCCCACCGTGGCCAAGGTGCTCAAGCCGCTGGCCGGCGCCGGGCTGGTCGAGGGCTTCCGCGGCGCCAACGGCGGCTACCGGCTGGCGCGGCCCGCGGCCGACATCAGCCTGGTCGAGATCGTCGAGGCGATGGAAGGCCCGCTGGCGATGACCGAGTGCAGCGTGCACGACGGCCAGTGCGGGATCGAGGCGTCCTGTGGCGTGCGCGCCAACTGGCGGCGCATCAACGACGTGGTGGCGGAATCGCTGCGCGCGGTCTCGCTGGCGCAGATGCTGGCGCCCGCGCCCGCGCCCGCCCCGGCGCGCCGCGGCATCGACCTGCGGCTGGCGGGTGCATGAAGGAGCAGGCCATGAACGAACCGCTGAACGCCCCGGTCCAGAACCCGCAGATCCACGCCCAGCTGGGCCGCAAGTACAGCGCCGGCTTCGTCACCGAGATCGAGTCCGATTCGCTGCCGGCGGGCTTGTCCGAGGACATCGTGCGCGCGCTGTCGGCGAAGAAGGAAGAGCCGGAGTGGATGACGGAATGGCGGCTGGCCGCCTACCGCCACTTCCTGACCATGCGCCAGCCCGACTGGGCGAAGCTGGAGATCGCGCCGATCGACCTGCAGGCGCTGAGCTACTACAGCGCGCCCAAGGGGCCGAAGTACAAATCGCTGGACGAGGTGCCGCAGGAACTGCTGGACACCTACGACAAGCTGGGCGTGCCGCTGCACGAGCGCGCGAAGCTGGCCGGCGTGGCGGTGGACGCGGTGTTCGATTCGGTCAGCGTGGGCACCACCTTCCGCAAGGAGCTGGCCGAGAAGGGCGTGGTGTTCTGCTCGATGAGCGAGGCCATCCGCGAGTACCCCGACCTGGTGCGGCAGTACCTGGGCACGGTGGTGCCGGTGGGCGACAACTACTTCGCCGCGCTCAACTCGGCGGTGTTCTCCGACGGCAGCTTCGTGTTCATCCCCCGGGGCGTGCGCTGCCCGATGGAACTGTCCACCTACTTCCGCATCAACGCCGGCCACACCGGCCAGTTCGAGCGCACCCTGATCGTGTGCGAGGACGGCGCCTACGTCTCCTACCTGGAGGGCTGCACCGCGCCGATGCGCGACGAGAACCAGCTGCACGCCGCGGTGGTCGAGCTGGTGGCGCTGGACGACGCCGAGATCAAGTACAGCACCGTGCAGAACTGGTACCCCGGCGACGAGAACGGGGTGGGCGGCATCTACAACTTCGTGACCAAGCGCGCCGAGTGCCGCGGCGCGCGCAGCAAGGTGACCTGGACCCAGGTCGAGACCGGCAGCGCGATCACCTGGAAGTACCCCAGCTGCGTGCTGCTGGGCGACGACAGCGTGGGCGAGTTCCACAGCGTGGCGCTGACCCACCACCGCCAGCAGGCCGACACCGGCACCAAGATGATCCACGTCGGCAAGCGCACCAAGTCGAAGATCGTCAGCAAGGGCATCAGCGCGGGCCGCGGCCAGAACAGCTACCGCGGGCTGGTGAAGGTGGCCGCCGGCGCCGACGGCGCGCGCAACCACACCCAGTGCGACAGCCTGCTGATCGGCAAGCAGTGCGGCGCGCACACCTTCCCCTACATCGAGGTGAAGAACCCCACCGCCACCGTCGAGCACGAGGCCACCACCTCCAAGATCAGCGACGACCAGCTTTTCTACTGCCGCAGCCGCGGCATCGCCGAGGAGGACGCGGTCAGCCTGATCGTGGACGGCTTCTGCAAGTCGGTGTTCCGCGAGCTGCCGATGGAGTTCGCGGTGGAAGCCAAGAAACTGCTGGACGTGTCGCTGGAAGGCGCCGTCGGCTGAGCCCTGCCCCGCGCGCCGGCGATGGCCGCGCGGAACGAACCGGAATGGAAACGACCATGCTGAAGATCGACAACCTCCACGCCAGCGTCGCCGGCAGGGAAATCCTCAAGGGCCTGTCGCTGGAAGTGAACCCGGGCGAGGTCCACGCCATCATGGGCCCGAACGGCGCCGGCAAGTCCACGCTGGGCCACATCCTGGCCGGGCGCGAGGGCTACGAGGTCACCGCCGGCACCGTCGAATTCGACGGCAAGCCCCTGCTCGGCCTGGAGCCGGAGGAGCGCGCCGCCGCCGGCGTGTTCCTGGCGTTCCAGTACCCGGTGGAAATCCCCGGCGTGAACAACACCTACTTCCTGCGCGCCGCGCTCAACGCGCAGCGCAAGGCGCGCGGCGAGCCGGAGCTGGACTCCATGCAGTTCCTCAAGAAGGTGCGCGAGAAGCTGGCGGTGCTGCACCTGAAGGACGAGCTGCTGCACCGCGGCGTGAACGAGGGCTTCAGCGGCGGCGAGAAGAAGCGCAACGAGATCTTCCAGCTGGCGCTGCTGGAGCCGCGGCTGGCCATCCTCGACGAGACCGACTCCGGGCTCGACATCGACGCCATGAAGGCGGTGGCCGAGGGCGTCAACGCGCTGCGCTCGCCGGACCGCGCCTTCCTGGTCATCACCCACTACCAGCGCCTGCTGGACTACATCCGGCCGGACGTGGTGCACGTGCTGGCCGACGGCCGCATCGTGCAGTCCGGCGGGCCGGAACTGGCGCTGCAGCTGGAGCAGCACGGCTACGCGTGGATCAAGGACCGCGTGGCCCCGGGGCAGGCCGCCTGATGAGCGCCCTGCTCGATTCGCTGGCGGCCGGCTTCGCGGGCGATGCGCCCCGCCGCGCCGCGCTGGAGGACGCGCTGCGCGACGGCCTGCCCGGCCCGCGCAGCGAGGCCTGGAAGTACACCCCGCTGCGCGCGCTGGAGCGGCGCGCGTTCGCGCCGGCCGCGCCGGCCGCGGTCGACCCCGCGCTGCTGGCGGGGATCCCGTCGCCGCGGATGGTCTTCGTCAACGGCCGCTTCGACGCCGCCCTGAGCGACCTGGACGCGCTGCCGGCGACCGCCCGCCTGGCCACCCTGCCGGAGACGCTGGCCGATCCCGATCCGCGCGCCGGCAACTTCCTGCAGCGCCGCTACGCCGGCGCCGACGCGGTCTTCGCCCGCCTCAACGCGGCGCTGGCCGGCGACGGCATGGTCCTGCGGCTGGGCGAGAACGCCCGCCTGCCGGCGCCGCTGCACCTGGTCTGCGTGGGCGCGCCGGCCGCGGCCGACCAGGCCTGGCACCTGCGCCACTTCATCGAGCTGCGCGCGGGCGCGGAGGCGACCGTGGTCGAACACCACCTGGCCGCCGGCGCCCACGCCCACCTGAGCAACGCGCTGGTGCAGGTGCACCTGGCCGCCGGCGCGCGCCTGCACCACCACCGCCTGCAATGCGAATCGCCGCGCGCCACCCTGTTCGCGCGCACCGACGCCGTGCTGGCCCGCGATGCAGCCTACCAGCGGGTGGACCTGGAACTGGGCGCCGGGCTGTCGCGGCACGAACTCAACGTCCGCCTGGAGGGCCCGCGCGCCATGCTGCAGGCCGACGGCGTGCTGCTGGGCGACGGCCGCCGCCACGTCGACACCCGGCTGGGGATCGACCACGTGGCCGGCGACACCGCCTGCGCGCTGGGCTGGCGCGGGATCGCCGGGCAGCGCGCGCGGGTGGTCTTCCACGGCGGCATCACCATCCGCGCCGGCGCGGACGGCAGCCAGGCCGCGCTGTCGAACAAGAACCTGCTGCTCTCGCACGAGGCCGAGATCGACACCCAGCCGGTGCTGGAGATCCACGCCGACGAAGTGCAGGCCGCGCACGGCGCCACCGTGGGCCAGCTGGACGCCACCGCGCTGTTCTACCTGCGTTCGCGCGGCATCGCCGAGGCCGAGGCACGCCGGCTGCTGACCGCGTCGTTCTGCCGCGAGGTGGTGGCCGCGATCGACGATGCGCCCACGCGCGCGCTGGCCGACGCCGCGGTCGACGAGGCGCTGGCGAGGCTCGGCGCATGAGCGCTGCCGGCGCCGGCATCGACTGGGCCGCGGTGCGCGCCGACTTCCCGGTGCTGTCGCGCCAGGTGCACGGCAAGCCGCTGGTCTACCTGGACGCCGCCAACACCGGGCAGAAGCCGGCCGCCGTCATCGACGCCGTGGACGACTTCTACCGCCGCCACAACGCCAACGTCAGCCGCGCGGTCCACGCGCTGGGCAGCGAGGCCACGGCCGCCTACGAGGGGGCGCGCTCCAAGCTGGCGGCCTTCCTGAACGTCCGCGCCGACGAACTGGTGCTGACCAGCGGGACCACCTTCGCGCTGAACCTGGTGGCGTACTCGTGGGCGCTGCCGCGGTTGCGGCCGGGCGACGCCATCCTGCTTACGCGCATGGAGCACCACGCCAACATCGTGCCCTGGCAGCTGGTCGCCGGGCGTACCGGCGCCACCATCAAGGTGGCCGAGATCCGCCAGGACGGGACGCTCGACCTGGACGCCCTGCACGCGGCGATGACGCCGGAGGTGAAGCTGCTCGGCATCGCCCACGTCAGCAACGTGCTGGGCACCGTCAACCCGGTGGCCGCGATCTGCCGCGAGGCGCGCAGGCGCGGCATCGCCACCGTGGTCGACGGCTCCCAGGCCGCGCCGCACATGGCGCTGGACGTGGCCGCGCTGGGCTGTGACTTCTACGCGGTCACCGGCCACAAGATGTGCGGCCCCACCGGCACCGGCGCACTGTGGGCGCGCCGCGAGCACCTAGAGGCGATGCCGCCGTTCCTCGGCGGCGGCGAGATGATCCGCGAAGTGCGCTTCGACGGCACCGTGTTCAACGACCCGCCGCACCGCTTCGAGGCCGGCACCCCGAACATCGCCGGCCACGTGGGCCTGGGCGCGGCGGTCGACTACCTGTCCGCGCTGGGCATGGATGACGTCGCCGCGCGCGAAGCCGCGCTGCTGGCGCACGCCACCGAGGAGCTGGGCAAGGTCGAGGGGCTGCGGATCATCGGCACCGCCCCGGACAAGGCCGCGGTGGTGAGCTTCCTGGTCGAGGGCGCGCACGCCCACGACCTCGCCACCCTGCTTGACCTGGAGGGCGTGGCGGTGCGCTCCGGCCACCACTGCGCGCATCCGCTGATGCAGTTCTACGGCGTCCCGGCCACCTGCCGCGCGTCGTTCGCCTTCTACAACACCCACGGGGAAATCGAGGCCTTCGTGGCGGCGTTGCGCAAGGTGCGGCGCCTGCTAGGCTAGCCGCCAGCAGGGGGCCGCATGCCAGAGCAAAACGACACCGCCGCGCTGCTGCGCGAGATCCGCGACAACCAGCGCATCCAGCTGGAGCGCCAGGCCGAGGCGCTGGAGATGCAGCGCCGCCAGTTCGAGATGGCGCGCCAGCAGCTGGAACGCGCCGAGCGCCTGCAGGGACGCGCGGAGGCACTGCAGGGCCACGCCGGCAAGGCGATCCGCTTCGTGCTGTGGCTGGCGATCCCGCTGCTGCTGGTCTTGCTGCTGCTGATGCTGTGGCCGTACCTGCGCGCCCTGGCCACATGAACGGGGTCGCCTGCCGCGCCGCCGCCCCGGCCGACGTCGACGCCATCGTCGCGCTGGTCACCTCCGCCTACCGCGGGGAGGCCAGCCGCGCCGGCTGGACCACCGAGGCCGACCTGCTGGACGGCGACCGCATCGATCCCGAGGTGCTGCGCGCCGACCTGCTGCGCCCGCGCAGCCGCGTGCTGCTGGCGGAGGGCGATGCGGGCCTGCTGGCCTGCGCCCACGTGGCCGAGGAGGACGGCGCCGGCTATTTCGGGATGTTCGCCGTGCGCCCGGACCTGCAGGGCGCCGGCCTGGGCAAGCGCGTGCTCGCGGCCTGCGAGCGCATCGCCCGCGACGAGTGGCGGCTGCCGGTGATGCGGATGACCGTCATCGACGTCCGCGACGAACTGATCGCCTTCTACGAGCGCCGCGGCTACCGCCGCACCGGGGTGTACAAGCCCTTCCCCTACGGCGACACCCGCTTCGGACTGCCCAGGCGGCAGGACCTGCGGTTCGAGGTGCTGGAAAAACCGCTGTCACCGGAGCCTTCGGCATGAGCGAGACCTGGACCTTCGTCTGCGCCACCGCGGACCTGCTGCCCGGCGAGATGAAGACGGTGTTCGACGAGGCAACCGACACCCCCATCGTGGTGGTCAACCTGGACGGCCGGCTGCACGCGCTGGAGGACCGCTGCTCGCACGAGGACTTCGAGCTCTCCGCCGGGGCGCTGCATCCCGCCGAAGGCAGCATCGAGTGCGTGCTGCACGGCGCCCGCTTCGACCTGCGCGACGGCCGCGCCCTGTGCGCGCCGGCCTACGAGCCGGTACGCAAGTTCCCGGTCCGGGTGGACGCCGCCGGCATCTGGACCCGCGACGACCGCGGCTGAACGCCGCTGCTGCTGCGGCGCAGCCCTCCGATTCAAGTCCGCGCCGACTCCACGCGCAAGGCACATCGATCCGGTTCTTGTTGTTAATGCGAATTGTTCGCATTATTATGTGCAGGACGCAGCGCCGCTGCCCCGCCTACCCGAGGATCCGATGTCTCCGCGCCTGTCCCTGCTCCTGCCCCGCCCGCATGTCGCCCCGCTCGCCCTCGCCATCGGCCTCGCGCTGTGCGGCCCCGCCCTGGCCGGCGACGCCACGGAGGAGGACGGCAAGCGCGATCCGGCCAAGGACATCGACGCCGTGATCGTGGTCGGCCAGCGCTACCTGCCGGATTACCAGGTGCGCAAGATCCGCGGCGCCACCAAGACCGACACCCCGCTGCTGGACGTGCCGCAGGCGGTGACCGTGGTGACCGACAAGCTGGTGGCCGACCAGGGCGCGACCAGCCTCAACGAGACCTTCCGCTACATGCCGGGCGTGGGCACCGCGCAGGGCGAAGGCAACCGCGACACCCCGGTGATGCGCGGCGTCAGCTCCACCGGCGACTTCTACGTGGACGGCATCCGCGACGACGTGCAGTACTTCCGCGACGTCTACAACCTGGAGCGGGTCGAGGCGCTGAAGGGCCCCAGCGCGATGATCTTCGGCCGCGGCGGCAGCGGCGGCGTGATCAACCGCGTCACAAAGGTCGCCGACGGCATGAACCACCGCAGCGGCACGCTGCAGTTCGGCGCCCACCTGCGCCGGCGCGGCACCCTCGACTTCGGCCAGGGCTTCGGCGACACCGCCGGCTTCCGGGTCAATGCCGTGGTCGAGGATTCGGAAACCTTCCGCGACGATACCTACCTCGAGCGCCACGGCGTGAATCCCTCGCTCAACTTCGACCTCGGCGACGCCACCCGGGTGGTGCTGGCCTACGAGCGCTTCCACGACGACCGCACCACCGACCGCGGCGTGCCGTCATTCCAGGGCCGCCCTGTGGACACCGATCCATCGACGTTCTTCGGCAACCCGCGCCTGAGCCGGACCGAGGCGGACGTGGACGCGTTCGACGCGAGCATCGACCACGACATCGGCGACGGCCTGCGCCTGCGCAACCACCTGCGCTGGGCCGACTACGGCAAGTACTACCAGAACGTGTTCCCGCGCTCGGTCGACGCCGCTGGCGAAACCGTGACCCTGGCCGCCTACCGCTCGGACACCGCCCGACGCAACCTGTTCAACCAGACCGACCTGGTCTGGGAAGTGCGCAGCGGCAAGCTGCGGCACACGGTGCTGGCGGGGGCCGAACTGGGCCGCCAGGTCACCGACAATGTCCGCCGCACCGGCTACTTCGCGCCGGGCACGGCGGTGGTGCCGATCGGCAGCCCCAACGTGGACGTGGCGGTGGACTTCCGCCAGAGCCCCACCGACGCCGACAACCATGGCGTCGCCCGCACCGCGGCGGTCTACCTGCAGGACCAGATCGAGTTCTCGCCGCGCTGGCAGGCGATCCTGGGCCTGCGCTACGACGACTTCCGGGTGGACCTGCGCGACAACCGCAGCGGGCAGTCGTTCCGCAGCGGCGACGGCATGCTCTCGCCGCGCGCCGGCCTGGTGTACAAGCCGCGCGCCAACGTTTCGGTCTATGCCAGCCTGAGCAAGGCGTTCCAGCCGCGCGCCGGCGACCAGCTGGCATCGCTCAACGCCGGCAACGCCTCGCTGGAACCGGAAAGCTTCCGCAACCGCGAGATCGGCGCGAAGTGGGACATCCGCGACGACCTGCAGGCCAGCGTCGCGGCCTACCGGCTGGACCGCGGCAACGTGGCGGTGACCGATCCGGCCGATCCCACCCGGCTGCTGCTGGTGGATGGCCAGTACACCCGGGGCGTGGAAGTCGGCCTTGCGGGCCGCGTCAGCGAACGCTGGCAGGTCATGGGCGGCTACGCCTGGCAGGACGGCGAGATCACCGCCACCCAGTCGGCCACCGCGGTCGAAGGCAACCGGCTGGCCCAGCTGCCGCGCCATTCGGCCTCGCTGTGGAACCGCTACGACTTCAACGACCGCTTGGGCGTCGGGCTGGGCATCGTCCACCGCGGCGAGATCTTCGCCAACGTCGACAACGCCGTCACCCTGCCGGCCTTCACCCGCGTCGACGCGGCGCTGTACTGGACCCTCTCGCCCAGCCTGCAGGTCCAACTCAACGTCGAGAACCTGGCCGATACCCGCTATTTCGCCAGTGCCCACAGCAACAGCAACATCAGCCCGGGCGCGCCGCGCAGCGCGTGGGTGACCCTCAACATCCGCTACTGAGCCGCGCATGCAGCCGTCCGCCACCCGCAGCCGCCGCGCCGCCGGCCACTACCGCTGGATCCGCCAGTTGCACCTGTGGATCGGCGCCTGGGGCGCGCTGGCGGCGATCCTGTACGGCGCCACCGGCCTGGTGATGAACCACCGCTTCGGCGACAACGCCTGGCCACAGGGCGAAAGCCGCGGCGCGGGGGCCGCCACGCTGGCGATCCCGGCGCAGGCGCGCGCCACCCCGGAAGCCCTCTCGCTGTGGCTGCGCGACCGCCATCGGCTGGAGGCCACCCTGATCCGCAGAGGCGAGGCCGGCGGCCGCGGTGGCGCAACCGGCGGCGACGCCCCGACGTGGCGGCTCAGCGGCGGCAACGCGCGCGCGTCCTGGTCGCTGGCGTACGCGCCGGGCACCGCCACCGCCACCCTGGAGCGCAGCCGGCAGACCCCGCTGGCCGCGTTCAACCGCCTGCACAAGGGCGTGGGCGGGGGCGCGTGGTGGATCCTGCTGGCCGACAGCTTCGCCATCGGCATGCTGCTGCTGGGCCTGTCCGGCCTGTGGATGTGGGCGCGCGGGCGCGGCATGCGCGAGATGGCCTTCAGCGTGATGGGCCTGTCCACCCTGGCCTTCGCCGCGGCGCTGGCGCTGGCGCTGCTCTAGCCAGCCGGACGCGGCGCGACCCGCACCAGCAGCGCAGTGCCGGCGCCGTCCACCGGGTGGCGGCCGCGGCCGTCGGCCGCGCGCAGGAAGGCGGTGTCCCCCGCGGCCAGCGTGCACGGCGCGTCCCCGCCAAGGTGGGCGTGCCCGGCGACCAGGTGCAGCGCCCAGGTTTCCCCCGGCGCCACGAACACCACCATCGAGCCCACCAGCGGGCGCAGCCACAGCGCGGCATCCACCGCGTCGCGCCGCCACATCAGGTTGAAGTCGCGGGTGGGGCCGTCGAGCAGCTCGCCGAAGGCCGCGCGCTCCCCGGCGAAACGCAGGCGGTCGTGCGGCGGCAGGAGCTTGCGGACTTCGCCGTCGTCGAAGCGCAGGCGCAGGCCGTTGCCCGAGAGCAGCACCAGTTCGCGCTCGACCCCGGGGAAGGCGGAAAACGGAGCGTCGGCGTCGATCTCGGCCACCGACAGCCGCCAGTCCCAGTCGTCCCGGTCCGGGACGCGCAGGATCTCGGAGGTCCAGCCAGCACCGTTCTTCCAGCGCATGCGCGCCTGCCCGCCGGCGCGGACCACGAACGAAGACTGCGGCGACGGGGATGCCATCGCCGCAGTCTAGCCTCGCGCCGGCGGATCAGCGGCGGGCGACCCGCTTCGGCGCCGGGCGCGCGGCCGGCTTGGCGGCGGGGCGGCCGGCGCCCAGCACGATGCGGTCGCGGTTCTTCTCCACCGTCTTCAGGCCGATGCCCTTGACCATGGCCAGCTGCTCGGCGCTGCGGTAGGCGCCGTTGGCCTTGCGGTAGGCGACGATCGCCTCCGCCTTGGCCGGGCCGACGTTGAGCAGGACGCGGTCGATGGTGGCCGCATCGGCGGTGTTGACGTTGACGGTCTCGCCGGCCAGCGCGGTGCCGGCCAGGGCCAGCGACAGGACGAGCGACGACAGCAGGGTGGTCAGGGACTTCATGGCAGGCTCCTTGGGAATGTCGGGTCCGGCCGCGCGGTGCGATCCGGTGGTGACACGTTGCCTGCGCGCCGCGCCCAGCCCCATCGGCCGCCGCCCCGCCGGCGCGGCGGAACTCGCCCCGGTCCGGGGTGGGAGTTTCCCGACCCACTTGGTGGCGGGGATTAGAATGGGCGGTCAAGCCCCCCGGAGCACGCCATGGATGCCAGCCAGACCAAGCAGTTCGTCGACGCCAAGTGGGACGAGGAGATCGTGCCGCGGCTGGTGGAGTACATCCGCATCCCCAACAAGTCGCCGATGTTCGACGCCGACTGGGTGCAGCACGGCCACATGGACCGCGCGGTCGAGCTGATGGTGGACTGGGCGAAGGCGCAGCCTATCCCGGGCATGCAGGTCGAGGTGGTGCGCCTGGAAGGCCGTACGCCGCTGATCTTCATCGACATCCCCGCCGCCAACGGCGGCCGCGACGACGACTGCGTGCTGCTCTACGGCCACCTGGACAAGCAGCCGGAGATGACCGGCTGGGACGAGGGCAAGGGCCCGTGGGAGCCGGTCCTGGAGGGCGACCGCCTGTACGGCCGAGGCGGCGCCGACGACGGCTACGCGATCTTCGGCTCGCTGACCGCGATCATGGCGCTGCAGGCGCAGGGCGCCCCGCACGCGCGCTGCGTGGTGGTGATCGAGGCCTGCGAGGAGTCCGGCAGCTACGACCTGCCCGCCTACGTGGACCACCTGGCGGACCGCATCGGCAAGCCGTCGCTGGTGGTCTGCCTGGACTCGGGCTGCGGCAACTACGACCAGCTCTGGTGCACCACCTCGCTGCGCGGGCTGGCCGGCGGCAACCTCACGGTGAAGGTGCTGTCGGAAGGCGTCCATTCCGGCGACGCCTCCGGCATCGTCCCGTCCAGCTTCCGGATCATCCGCGACCTGCTCTCGCGCATCGAGGACGAGGACACCGGCCGCATCCTGATCGACGGCATGCACGTCGAGATCCCGGCCGAGCGCCGCGCGCAGGCGGAGAAGGTGGCCGAGGTGCTGGGCGACGAGGTGTTCGACAAGTTCCCGTTCCTGCCGGGGATGACCCCGATGCACGCGGACCGCACCGAGCTGGTGCTCAACCGCACCTGGCGGCCGGCGCTGTCGATCACCGGCGTCGACGGCATCCCGCCGCTGGCCTCGGCCGGCAACGTGCTGCGCCCGTTCACCGCGCTCAAGCTGAGCCTGCGGCTGCCGCCCACCCTGGACGGCAAGCGCGGCGGCGAGCTGCTGCAGGAGGCGCTGCTCAAGGATCCGCCCTACGGCGCCCAGGTCGGCCTGAGCCTGGAGAAGGCCAGCACCGGCTGGAACGCGCCGGCGCTGTCGCCGTGGCTGGAAGGCGCGATCGACCGGGCCAGCCAGGAGGTCTTCGGCAAGCCGGCGATGTACATGGGCGAAGGCGGCACCATCCCGTTCATGGGCATGCTGGGCGAGAAGTTCCCGGGCGCGCAGTTCATGATCACCGGCGTGCTGGGCCCGCACTCCAACGCCCACGGCCCAAACGAATTCCTGCACATCCCGATGGGCAAGGGCGTCACCGCCTGCGTGGCCCGGGTGGTGGCCGAGCACCATGCGGCCAGCGTGCGCGGCGAGACCACCGGCGTGGCCGCGGTGGCGGGCGGCGAACACCACGGCAGCCACGGCTGCTGCTGACCGCCGCGCTGCGCCGCAGCAGGCGCGCCGCCGGCCGCTGCTAGGATGCCCGGGCGTCATCCACTCACCCGGGAGGGAGCATGTTCAGCGGAATCTTCGGTTACATCATCGGCGGTGCGGTCATCGGCGTGCTGGCGCGCCTGTTAAAGCCGGGCGCGGACCCGATGGGCTGGATCATGACGATCCTGCTGGGCATCGTCGGCGCCGTGATCGGCGGCTACCTGTCCGGCATTCTCGGCATCACCAGCACCCTGGTGATGTGGGTCGTGGCGATCCTGGCCGCCATCGTGCTGCTCTTCGTCTACGAGGCGGTGCGCAGGAAGAAGGCCTGACGC
>CAMLJA010000021.1 GCA_946480065.1 uncultured Thermomonas sp.
ATCGATGAGCTGGAAGATCAAATTCAATAACATCCAGAAGAAGTCGGACAACCCCAACGCCGCCAAGGACGCCAACAGCCGGCTGCTGGTGGGCGCCGCGGTGGGCGTGGGCGGCGACACCGAGCAGCGGATCGAGGCGCTGGTGGCCGCCGGCGTGGACGTGATCGTGGTGGACACCGCGCACGGCCACTCGCAGGGCGTGATCGAGCGCGTGGGCTGGGCCAAGAAGCGCTTCCCGCAATTGCAGGTGGTGGGCGGCAACATCGTCACCGGCGACGCCGCGCTGGCGCTGATGGACGCCGGCGCCGACGCGGTGAAGGTGGGCGTGGGCCCGGGTTCGATCTGCACCACCCGCATCGTGGCCGGCGTGGGCGTGCCGCAGGTCACCGCGGTGTCGATGGTCGCCGAGGCGCTGCAGGACCGCATCCCGCTGATCGCCGACGGCGGCATCCGCTACTCCGGCGACATCGGCAAGGCGCTGGTCGCCGGCGCCTCCAGCGTGATGATCGGCGGGCTGTTCGCGGGCACCGAGGAATCCCCCGGCGAGACCGAGCTGTTCCAGGGCCGCAGCTACAAGAGCTACCGCGGCATGGGCTCGCTGGGCGCGATGGAGAAGGGGTCGAAGGACCGCTACTTCCAGGACGCCTCCGACGCCGACAAGCTGGTGCCGGAAGGCATCGAGGGCCGGGTGCCGTACCGCGGCCCGCTGAGCGGCGTGGTCCACCAGCTGGTGGGCGGCCTGCGCGCGACGATGGGCTACGTGGGCTGCGCCTCGATCGAGGACATGCGGACCAAGCCGTCGTTCGTGAAGGTGACCGGGGCCGGCCAGCGCGAGAGCCACGTGCACGACGTGCAGATCACGAAGGAACCGCCCAACTACAGGGCGGGTTGATGTCCACGGAAGGGAGACGCGAGTTTCCCTTCTTTCGTTTCCAGCGAATGAAAACACGATGACCCAGTCCGCGCGCGGCGACCTGCACTCCGACAAGATCCTGATCCTCGACTTCGGGGCGCAGTACACCCAGCTGATCGCGCGCCGCATCCGCGAGATCGGCGTGTACTGCGAAATCTGGGCGTGGGACCACGATCCGGCCGAGATCGCGGCCTTCGGAGCGAAGGGGATCATCCTGTCCGGCGGGCCGGAATCCACCACGCTGCCGGGCGCGCCGGCGGCGCCGCAGGCGGTGTTCGACAGCGGCCTGCCGATCCTGGGCATCTGCTACGGCATGCAGACCCTGGCGGCGCAGCTGGGCGGCGCCACCGAAGCCGCCGACCAGCGCGAGTTCGGCCATGCCGAGGTCCGCGTGGTGCATCCCGATGCGCTGTTCGCGGGCCTGAGCGACCACGGCGGCGAGCCGCGCCTGGACGTCTGGATGAGCCACGGCGACCACGTGTCGTTGGCGCCGCCGGGCTTCACCGTCACCGCCACCACCGACCGCATCCCGGTGGCGGCGATGGCGAACGAGGCCAGGCGCTGGTACGGCGTGCAGTTCCATCCCGAGGTGACGCACACCAGGCAGGGCCTGGCGCTGCTGCGCCGCTTCGTGGTCGACATCTGCGGCTGCGCCACGCTGTGGACGGCGGCCAACATCATCGAGGACCAGATCGCGCGCGTGCGCCAGCAGGTCGGTTCCGACGAGGTGATCCTGGGTCTGTCCGGCGGCGTGGATTCGTCGGTGGTCGCGGCGCTGCTGCACCGGGCGATCGGCGACCAGCTCACCTGCGTGTTCGTCGACACCGGCCTGCTGCGCTGGCAGGAAGGCGACCAGGTGATGGCCATGTTCGCCAACGAAGCCAACAAGGGCGGCATGGGCGTCAAGGTCGTGCGCGTGAACGCCGCCGAGCGCTACTTCAAGGCGCTCGAGGGCGTCTCCGACCCCGAAGCCAAGCGCAAGATCATCGGCAACCTGTTCGTCGAGATCTTCGACGAGGAATCCGCCAAGCTGAAGAACGCCAGATGGCTGGCGCAGGGCACCATCTACCCGGACGTGATCGAGTCCGCCGGCAGCAAGACCGGCAAGGCCCACGTCATCAAGAGCCACCACAACGTCGGCGGCCTGCCCGAGCACATGAAGCTGGGGCTGGTGGAGCCGCTGCGCGAGCTGTTCAAGGACGAGGTGCGCCGCCTGGGCGTGGAGCTCGGCCTGCCGCGCGAGATGGTCTACCGCCACCCGTTCCCCGGCCCGGGGCTGGGCGTGCGGATCCTCGGCGAAGTGAAGCCGGAATACGCGGAACTGCTGGCGAAGGCCGACGCCATCTTCATCGACGAACTGCGCAAGGCCGGCCTGTACGACAGGACCAGCCAGGCGTTCGCGGTGTTCCTGCCGGTGAAATCGGTGGGCGTGGTCGGCGACGCGCGCGCCTACGAATGGGTGATCGCCCTGCGCGCGGTGGAGACCATCGACTTCATGACCGCGCACTGGGCGCACCTGCCGTACGACTTCCTCGGCACGGTGAGCAACCGCATCATCAACGAACTGCGCGGCGTCTCCCGCGTGGTCTACGACATCTCCGGCAAGCCGCCGGCGACGATCGAATGGGAATGAACGACCTGCTCGCGCACCACTGGTGCGCAGGTCGTTCATTGCCCCGTCGAATAGACGGGGCCGGGTGCAAGCGACCGTTTGCGCGCCACTGGCGCGCGGTCGCTCCATTGCCCCGTCGAACAGGCGGGGCCGGGGCGGGCAGGGCGCCTTGCCGCCACGCACGGTGCTCCAGTCTATCCGCATCCACCACGGCGATCGCCTGATGACCGACCTGCACGCCACCGACGAGCGCTGGATGCGCCACGCGCTGGCGCTGGCCGCGCGCGCCCGCGACGAGGACGACGAGATCCCGGTGGGGGCAGTACTGGTCTCGGCCGAGGGCGACGTGCTGGGGGAAGGCTGGAACCGCAACATCGGCGAGCACGATCCCAGCGCGCACGCCGAGATCGTGGCCCTGCGCGAGGCCGGTCGGCGACTGGGCAACCACCGCCTGCTCGGCACCACCCTCTACGTGACGCTCGAGCCCTGCGCGATGTGCGCGATGGCGATGGTCCACGCCCGCGTCGCCCGGGTGGTGTTCGGCGCCTTCGATCCCAAGACCGGCGCGGCCGGCAGCGTGTTCGACCTGCTGGCCGATCCGCGCCACAACCACCGGGTCGAGGTGGCCGGCGGGGTGCTGGCCGAGGTGGCGGGGCCGATGCTGAGCGCGTATTTCCGGGCCCGCCGCGGCGGCAGGCCGGCGGGCTAGCCGCGACGGCGCGCCAGCTCCTGGTTCAGTTCCAGGTCGAAGCTCTTCACCGCCAGGCTGACCTCGCGCCACAGCGAGAAGCTGGCGGCCAGCAGGAACAGCACCCCGACCACCGCCAGCACCGTGGGCAGCGCGCCGAGGCGGAAGGCGAGGAAGGCGTCGATTGCCAGCGACAGGCTGGTGCCGACGAAACCCGCCAGTGCCGCGTACAGCAGCCGGCAGGCGCGCAGCACCAGGTGGGCGCGCTCGCGGTGGCGGCGGATCTGCTCGTCGCGTTCGAGACGGTCGGGCGCGTCCTGCTGCCAGGCCACGATCAGCGCCCGCAGCCGATCGACCACCCTCGCCAGCCGGGTGTTGGCCGAGGCCAGCAGCGCGGCGGTGGCGGTCAGGAAGAACGCCGGCGCCAGCATGGCGGTCAGGATGGCGTAGTGGCCCAGCGCGTTGGAGGCGGTCTGCAGCATGTGGCGGTCCGTGGCGAGCCGCTATCATGCCGCCACACCCGACCGCTGGCGAGCGCATGCACAACGACAGTCCCGACGACCGGCTGATCTGGATCGACCTGGAAATGACCGGGCTGGACACCGGCCGCGACGGGATCCTGGAGATCGCCACCGTGGTCACCGACGCCCGGCTGGAGGTGCTGGCCGAAGGCCCGGATCTGGCCATCGCGCACCCGCTGGCCACCCTGGAGGCGATGGACGACTGGAACCGCACCCAGCACCGCAAGTCCGGCCTGTGGGAGCGGGTGCTGGGGCAGGGCGTGCCGCTGGCGGAGGCCGAGGCGCGCACGCTGGCCTTCCTGCGCGAGTGGGTGCCGGCCGGGGCGTCGCCGATGTGCGGCAATTCGATCTGCCAGGACCGCCGCTTCCTGCACCGGTTGATGCCTGCGCTGGAGGCGCATTTCCACTACCGCAACCTGGACGTCAGCACGCTCAAGGAGCTGGCCCGGCGCTGGGCGCCGCAGGTGCTGGAGGGCGTGCGCAAGGACTCCGCGCATACCGCGCTCAGCGACGTGCGCGATTCGATCGCCGAGTTGCGCCACTACCGCGGGTTCATGGGCGCGCTGGCGGGCAGGCCGGCCGCCTGACGGCGATCGATGGCCGCGCCGCCCGGAACCCGCGCATCCCCCGCCGCCGGGCGCGCCCGGCGGGCGCTGGCCTCGCTGCTGTTCGCGCTGGCGCTGCTGGCCGGCCCGGCGGCGGGGCAGGACAAGCCGCTGGCGGCCTATTTCCGCGAGACCTGGACCACTCGCCAGGGCCTGCCGCACAACCAGGTCAACGCCATCGCGCAGACCCCGGACGGCTACCTGTGGTTCGGCACCTGGGAAGGCCTGGTGCGCTACAACGGGCTGGAGTTCCACATCTTCGACCGCCGCACCACGCCGGCGCTGCAGGACAACGGCATCCGCTCGGTGCGCGCGGCGGCGGACGGCAGCGTGGTGGTCGGCACGTCGCGCGGCGGGGTCTCGCTGCTGCGGGGCGACCGCTGGCGCACCTGGATGGTCAAGGACGGCCTGGCCCAGGAAGAGATCATGGATGCGCTGCTGGACCGCCGCGGCCGCCTGTGGGTGGCGACCGAGAGCGCCGGCATCGACCGCATCAACGTCGATAGCGGGCGCATCCAGCACCTCGGTCCGGCCGCCGGGCTGCCCTCGGACGTGGTGTACGGGCTTCTGCTCGATCACGACGACAGCGTCTGGGCCGCTACCGCGGCGGGCATCGCGCATCTCGTCGACGACCGCGTGACCGTGCTCGGCGCCGCCGCCGGGCTGCCGGAGGCGCCCGTGTTCACCCTGATGCGCGCCCGCGACGGCCTGCTGTACGCCGGTACCGAGAGCGGCGTCTACCGGCTGCGCGGCGGGCGCTTCGAGCAGGTGGCCACCGGGCTGCCCGAGGACGGCATCCCCAGCCTGGCGCAGGACGCGGCCGGCCACCTGTGGATCGGGACGGTGAACCACGGCCTGATCCGGCTGGGGGCCGACGTCCCGGAGCCCTTCAGCAGCGAGCGCGGCCTGCCCAACAACCGGGTCGCCTCGCTGCTGGTGGACCGCGAGGGCAGCCTGTGGGCCGGCACCAACGCGGGCCTGCTGCGCCTGAGCGATGCGCCCTTCAGTACCTACAACGGCGACCAGGGCCTGAGCGACGACTACGTGCGCGCCATCGCCGAGTCGCGCGACGGTTCGCTATGGTTCGGCACCAGCCGCGGCCTGAACCAGTGGCGCGGTGGCAAGGTGGTGGCGCGCTACACCAGCGCCGACGGCATGCCGGGCGACTCCATCCTCAGCCTGCTCGTGGACCGCGACGGCAGCCTGCTGGTCGGCACGTACACCGAAGGCCTGCTGCGGATGCGCGGGGGCAGGGTGGTCGAGCGCCACGACAACGCGGGCGGGATGCCGGGCAGCAACCAGGTCCGCGCGATCGTCGCCGCGGCCGACGGGACCGTGTGGATCGGCACCACCCGAGGGCTGGTGCGGTGGCGGGACGGGCTCTACCAGCGCTTCGGCACCGAACAGGGCTTGCCGCGCGACTTCGTCATTTCCCTGCACCTGTCCCGCGACGGCAGCCTCTGGGTGGGCACCGCCAACGGCGCCGCGCACATCGTCGGCGACCGCGTGCGCCGGCTGGACCTGCGCCCGATGAACGGCGCGCAGGACGTGTTCGGCTTCCTCGAGGACGCGGATGGCACCCTGTGGATGGCGACCGACCGCGGCCTGGTGCGTTACCGGCAGGGACGGCTGCAGGTCCTGGGACTGTCGCAGGGACTGCCCATCGACACCCTGTTCCAGGTGGTGGACGACGCAATCGGCGGATTCTGGCTGACCTCCAACCGCGGCGTGATCCGGATCCGCCGCGACGACGCCGAGGCGGTGCTGGCGGGCCGCCGCCCCGGCCTGACCCTGGACCAGTTCGGCGAGGCCGACGGCTTGGCCAGCAGCCAGTGCAACGGCGGCTCCGGGCCGGCGGCGCTGCGCGACAGCAAGGGCAGGATCTGGGTGGCCACCGCGCGCGGGGCGGCGGTGGTCAACCCGGCGTCGCTCCACGACTACCGGCGGGTGTTGCCGCGGGTGGTGGTCGAGGAGGTGATCGCCAACGACCGGCCGGTCTCGATCGGGCCCCGGATCATGCTGCCCGCGGGCGTCACCAAGCTGGAGTTCCACTACGCCAGCCCCAGCTTCGTGATCCCGCGCTTCATCCACTACCGTTACCGGCTGGAGGGGGTGGACGCCGGGTGGATCGAGCGCGGCAACCAGCGCGTGGCGCAATACACCAACCTCAAGCCCGGACACTATCGGTTCGTGGTGGACGCCTCCGCGCCGGGGCTCGGCCAGGGCTGGTCCTCGCAGCTCACCGCGGTGGAGATCGCCATCCGGCCCACGCTTTGGCAGCGACCGTGGTTCCAGGGCCTCCTGCTGTTGTCGCTTGCGGGCGCGCTGACCGTCCTGTTCCGCTGGCGGATGGGCCACCTGCGCCAACGCGCGGTGGCGCTGGAGGCGGTGGTCGACCAGCGCACCAGCGACCTGCGCGAGCAGGCCGAGCGTCTGATCCAGGCCGACCAGGAGAAATCGGACCTGCTGGCCAGGCTGCAGGCGCAGTCCGAGGCGTTCGAGCGCCAGGCGCGCGAGGACTGGCTGACCGGCCTGGGCAACCGCCGGAGCATGGAGGAAGCGCTTTCGCGCGCGTTCGAGCAGGCCCGCGCGTCCGGCCAGCCGCTCAGCTTCGCGCTGATCGACATCGACAACTTCAAGCGCATCAACGACGGCTATTCGCACGCCGCCGGCGACCGCGCGCTGGGCGAGCTCGCGCGGGTCATGCAGGCGGAAGTGGGCGCGCTGGGCAAGCTGGCGCGCTGGGGCGGCGAGGAATTCGCGGTGCTGTTCGAGGGCCTGGCGCTGGACGAAGCGCGGCGCCGCTGCGAGCGCCTGCGGGCGGCGGTGGAGCGGCTGGACTGCGGCCCGTTCGCGCCGGGCTGGAAACTCACGATCAGCGTGGGCGTGGCTGAGCGCACCGGCCTGGCCCACTACGAGCGGATGGTGGTCCGCGCCGACGCCCTGCTGTACGAGGCCAAGCGCGCAGGCCGCAACCGGGTCTCGGGCTGACCGCCGTAAGCCCGGATCACGGGGCGCTTGCGTTTCCCCGATTCTGCTCTACTGTTCGATACAAGGCCGCAGGACCTGGCATGCAAGACACCGGCATCATCCTCTGCGTCGACGACGATTCCACCGTGCTGAACGCGCTGCGCAGCATGTTCGCCAGCCATTTCGGCTCCGAGCTGGAGGTGGAGTTCGCCGAGAGCGGCGACGAGGCGCTGGAGATCGAGGCGGACCTGCGGGCGCAGGACCGCGAGCTGGGCCTGGTGATCTCGGATTTCATGATGCCGGGAATGCGCGGCGACGAGCTGCTGGTGCGCCTGCACGAGCGCTCGCCCAACACGGTCAAGATCCTGCTCACCGGCCAGAGCGACCTGACCGGCGTGAAGCGGGCGATCAACGAGGCCAACCTCTACCGCTTCCTGGAGAAGCCGTTCCTCAACGAGGACGTCGTGCTGACCGTGCGCGCGGCGATCCGTGCGTACCGGCAGGAGCGCGACCTGATCCGCCAGAACGAGGCCCTGCGCGCGATGAACGCCGAGCTCGAGTCGCTGGTGGCCGCGCGCACCCGCGAACTGGTGGAGAAGAACCGCCAGCTCGAGGTGCTGTCGGTCACCGACAAGCTCACCGGCCTGTTCAACCGCCGCAAGCTGGACGAGGTGCTGGAGGAGGAGCTGGCGCGCAGCCGCCGCTACGCCATCGGCTTCAGCGTGGTGATGCTGGACATCGACCACTTCAAGCGCATCAACGACACCCACGGCCACGTCGCCGGCGACGCCGTGCTGGTGGCGGTCGCCGGGATCCTGCGCGACTGCACCCGCGAGGCCGATGCGCTGGGGCGCTTCGGCGGCGAGGAATTCGTGCTGGTCTGCCGCCACGCCACCCTGGACGCCGGGCAGGCCACCGCGGAGAAGATTCGAGCGGCCGTCGAGGGCCACGGATTTGACGCGGTGGGACCAGTCACCGCCAGCCTGGGCGTGGCGGCCTACCGCGAGGGCGACACCCTGGCCAGCCTGGTCGGGCGCGCCGACGCCGCCCTGTACCGGGCCAAGGCCGGCGGGCGCAACCGGGTCGAGGTGGACCATGGCTGAGGCCGCCCACGACCTCCGCATCGCCGAGCTGGAGCGCGAGGTTGCCGAACTGCGCCGCGCCGAAACCCTGCAGCGCGCACTCTACGAGATCGCGGCGCTGTCGACCGCCGACAGCCCCGAGCACGAGCACTACGCCCGGCTGCACGAGATCGTCGGCCGGCTGATGTTCGCCAGGAACTTCATCATCGCCACCTACGACGCCGATGCCGGCCTGATCCGCCAGGAATACATGGTGGACGAGGACGAGAACGAGGTGGTCGGCACCTTCCCCTACGGCGAGGGGATTTCCTCGCTGGTGATCCGCAGTCGCCGGCCGTGGCTGATGGACGATGCGTTGTTCCGCTCGCTGGTGGCCGCCGGTGAAATCAGGGCGCCGCGCGGCGCGGTCGACTTCCACAGCTGGATGGGCGCGCCGCTGATCGCGCAGGACCGCGTCTACGGCCTGATCATCGTCCAGAGCTACAGCACCGAGGTGGCCTACACCCAGGCCGACCTGGACCTGCTCAGCTTCGTCGCCAGCCACGTGGCCGCCACCGTGGCCCGTTGGCAGGCCAACGGTGCGCTGAAGCGGGCGATGGAGGAACTGGCCGCCTCGGCCGAAACCCTGCGGCTGGTCGGCGACATCGGCAAGGACCTGACCGGCAGCCTGGATGCGCGCTCCATCTGCCGCGCGCTGGAGAAGCACCTGGCCGCGCTGCTGCCCGCCGATGCCTTCGGCGTGGCGCTGCTGAACCCGGCCGGGGACGCGCTGGACTTCATCCACTACGTGGAGGACGGGGTCGAGGACGAGCCCACCTCGTTCCCGCTGGACCATCCCACCTCGCTGGCGGTGCTGACGTTCCGGGAAGACCGCGAGCTCACCCTGTTCAACCAGGCCCAGCTCGACAACGCGCCCGCCACCACCGTGCTCGACCAGACCCGCCCGATCCTGTCCGCCGTGTTCCGGCCGTTGATCGCCAACGGCCATCGGATCGGCGTGGTAACCGTCCAGAGCCACGCCGCCGACGCGTACCACGAGCGCGAGCTCGAGGTGTTCCGCTCGGCCACCGCGTTCGCGGCGATCGCGCTGGCCAACGCCGACGCCTACGCCGCCGCGGAGAACGCCCGCCAGCAGACCGCGCAGGCGCTGGACGAACTGCACCAGGCCGAAGCCCACCTGGTGCACGCCGAGAAGATGGCGGCGCTGGGCCAGCTGATCGCCGGCGTGGCCCACGAGATCAACACCCCGATCGGCGCGATCAAGTCCAGCGGCCACAACATCGCCGAGGCGCTCTCCAGCGCCCTGGTCGGGCTGCCGCCGCTGCTCGACCAGCTGGCCGGCGAGGACCGCAAGCGCCTGGCGGACCTGGTGGCCCACGCCAGCGCGCCGGGGCCGATGCTCAGCACGCGCGAGGAGCGCGCCATCGTGCGCGACGTCACCGCCCGGCTGGAGGCCCTGGGGATCGACCAGGCGCGCCACCGCGCCGGCCTGCTGGTGCAGCTGCAGGCGCACGCCGACCTCGACGCGGTGCTGCCGCTGCTGCGCCACCCGCTGGCCGAGCGCATCCTCGAGACCGCCTACGGCATCGCCACGATCACCACCAACACCGAGAACATCAACACCGCGGTGGAACGGGTGGGCAAGATCATCTTCGCGCTGAAGTCGTTCTCCCGCTTCGGCGGCTCCCAGGTCTGGACGCCGGCCGACTTGGCCGATGGCTTGGAGACGGTGCTGACCATCTACCACCACCAGATCAAGCAGGGCACGGAGCTCGTCCGCCGCTATGGCGAGGACGTGCCGCCGGTGCGCTGCCTGCCCGACGAGCTCAACCAGGTCTGGACCAACCTGATCCACAACGCGCTGCAGGCGATGGACTACCGGGGCACGCTGACCCTGGGCCTGGCCCGCGACGGGGAACGCGTGCGGGTGTCGGTGGCCGACACCGGCTGCGGCATCGAACCGGCGCTGCGCGAACGCATCTTCGATGCCTTCTTCACTACCAAGGCCGCGGGCGAGGGCACGGGCCTGGGCCTCGACATCGTGCGCAAGATCGTGCAGAAGCACGGCGGCACGATCGAGGTCGAGAGCGAGCCCGGCCGTGGCAGCACCTTCACCGTCGTATTGCCGATCGCGGGGGCCGGATGATGGAACGTGGCGTATTGCTGTGCGTGGACGACGAGATCATCGTCCTGACCGCCCTCAAGGACCAGCTGCGCCGGGCCTTCGGCAGCAGTTTCGTGATCGAGGTGGCCGAAAGCGCCGAGGAGGCGCTGGACCTGCTGGACGAACTCGCCGAGCAGGGACACACCCTGCTGGTCATCGTCTCCGACTGGCTGATGCCGGGGATGAAGGGCGACGAATTCCTGATCAACGCCCACCGCCGCTTCCCGTCGGTGGTGAAGATCATGCTGTCCGGGCAGGCCGAGAACGAGGCGGTCGACCGGGCCCGGCGCGAGGCCGCGCTGCACGACTTCCTGTCCAAGCCGTGGAACGCGGAGGCGCTGGTGGACTCGATCAACCAGGGCCTGCGCGAGCGCGACGCGGGCTGAGCCTTCAGCCGCCGCGCGGCGGCGCCGGGTCGCCGTCGTCGGCCACGCCGCGCAGCAGGAGCCCGGCGATCGGGCGGCCGTCGGCGTCGGCGTGGAAGACGTGCAGGTCGCGCTGCGGGTAGGGGATGTTCAGGCCGTGGCCGATCAGCTCGTTGCGCACCGCCTCGATCACGCGGCTGCGCGCCTCCACGAAGTCGTCGTTCATGGCGAAGGCCTGCAGCACCAGGTCCACGCTGCTCTCGCCCAGGTTGACCACGCGCACCAGCGGTTCCGGCTCGTCCAGCACCAGCGGCTCGTCCTGCGCGATCTGCAGCAGGATCTTGCGCGCCTGTTGGAGGTCGTCGTCGTAGCCCACGCCCACCGTGACATCCATCCGCCGCTGCGGGAGCGAGGAGTAGTTGATGATGGGGGCGGTGGTGATCTCGCTGTTGGGCAGGATGATCACCCGGTGGTCGAAGGCGCGCAGCCGGGTCTGGAAGACGCGGATCTCCAGCACCACGCCTTCCTGCCCGGCCGCGACCACGTGGTCGCCGGCGCGGAACGGACGCAGCACGATCAGCATCACCCCCGAGGCGATGTTCGACAGCGAATCCTTCAGCGCCAGGCCCACCGCCAGCCCGGCGGCGCCCAGCACCGCGAACATCGAGGTGGTGGGGATGCCGATCGCGGTCAGCGCGGTCATGATGACCAGCACCAGCATCACCGCGTAGGCGATGTTGCGCAGGAAGCCGCCCAGGGTGACGTCCACGCCGGCGCGGCCCATGACCCGGTCCAGCCCGGTCGACAGCCTGCGCGCCAGCCAGCGGCCGAACATGAAGATCGCCAGCGCGGCCAGCAGCCGCAGCCCCCAGGCCTCCAGCAGCTGCAGCCAGTCGACGCCGCGCAGGTCGCGCACCAGCGAGGCGGCCTCCGGGTGGGTGGCCGCGGACGGGGCGAGGGCGAGGGCGGTCGAGCGCATGCGGTCTCCTGTCGGGGCCGCGCCAGGTGGCGGCGCGGCCGAAGGAACAGGGTAACGCGATGCGCCGCGCCGGGTCAGCCGGCCTTCGCCTTGGCCAGGGCCAGCCAGGTGTCGACCACGGTGTCCGGGTTCAGCGACACCGATTCGATCCCCTGGTCCATCAGCCATTCGGCGAGGTCGGGATGGTCGCTCGGCCCCTGGCCGCAGATGCCGATGTACTTGCCCTTGGCGCGCGCGGACTGGATCGCCATCGACAGCATCTTCTTGACGGCCGGGTCGCGCTCGTCGAACAGGCCGGCCACGATGGCGCTGTCGCGGTCCAGGCCCAGGGTGAGCTGGGTCATGTCGTTGGAGCCGATGCTGAAGCCGTCGAAGATCTCCAGGAACTCGTCGGCCAGCAGCGCGTTCGACGGGACCTCGCACATCATGATGATCTTCAGGGCGCTGCTGTCACCGGACGTGCTGCCCTGCACCAGGCCGTTCTCGCGCAGCACCTCGACCACCTTGCGGCCTTCGTCCAGCGTGCGCACGAACGGGATCATCACCCAGACGTTGTCCAGGCCCATCGCCTCGCGCACGCGCTTGACCGCCACGCACTCCAGCGCGAAGGCGTCGCGGAAGCTGGGGTCGACGTAGCGCGAGGCGCCGCGGAACCCGATCATCGGGTTCTCCTCGTGCGGTTCGTACTTCGCCCCGCCCAGCAGGTTGGCGTATTCGTTGGACTTGAAGTCGGACAGCCGCACGATCACCGGCTTCGGGTACACCGACGCGGCGATGGTGGCGATGCCTTCCTTCAGTCGCTCGATGTAGAACTCCACCGGGCCGGCGTAGCCGGCGATGCGGGCGTCGATCTTCGCCCTGGTGGCGGCGTCCTGGGCGTCGTACTCCAGCAGCGCCTTCGGGTGCACGCCGATGTGGCTGGCGATGATCATCTCCAGCCGGGCCAGGCCGATGCCCGCGTTCGGCAGCTGGCCGAAGTCGAAGGCGCGGTCCGGGTTGGCCACGTTCATCATGATCTTCAGCGGCGCCGGCGGCATGTTGCCGAGGTCGGTGGTGGTGCGCTCGAAGGGCAGGGCGCCCTGGTAGATAAAGCCGGTGTCGCCTTCGGCACAGCTCACGGTCACGGTGTCGCCGTCGCGGATCGCATCCAGCGCGTTGCCGGTGCCGACTACCGCCGGCACGCCCAGCTCGCGCGCGATGATCGCGGCGTGGCAGGTGCGGCCGCCGCGGTTGGTCACGATGGCGGCGCTGCGCTTC
>CAMLJA010000022.1 GCA_946480065.1 uncultured Thermomonas sp.
GGCGACGCGCGAACCGGCCGCGCAGCTGCGCGCCGTCGCCGACGCGCTGCGCGATGGAGGTGTCGATCCGACGACGATCACGTCGCTCGACGAGGTGCGCGCCGTTCCGGCCGCTGCGGCACGACTCGACGAGTACCTGCGCTTCCACGGCTGGCGGCGCCGCCTGTTCTGGGACGTCTTCTCGCTGGGGCTGCCCGGCGGCCTGGCCCCAGTGCTCGTGGCGCTGTTCGGCGGCCTGCTGGCGCTGCTGGCGGGCCTCCTCGACCCGCTTGCCGATCTCGGCGCGGCGCGCGCCGGCGGCCTGGGCGCGTGCCTGCCGCGCCTGCTGGGCCGCTTCGCGGCGGGCCTTCGGGTCGTGGTCGCGGTTGCCGTCCTGGGCGAAGGCGGGCGCCACGCTGCCGGCGGCGACCAGGGCGCCCAGCACGGCGGCAAGGCGGCGGGAAGCAATCATGCGGATCATTTTCGTCCTCCAACGGCGCGGTGCTCGCACCGGATGACCGCAGTAGGCGTGCGCGCGAATGAATGCGCGCTGAGATTCGTGCCCCGCCACACCTCGCGTGAAAAACGCGCAAGCGGCCATTCATCAATCCCGCCGTCGGCTGAAGGACGCCGGCCGCGGTCGCGGCCGCGGTCAACGGCCGGCAGGCTGGAAACGCTGCACAGTTGCGCGATCCGCGCGGAACCGGAGCAACGACATGCATGCTCGCAAGACGATCCTCGCGCTGTTGCTGGCGCTGGGCGCCACCACCACCGCCGACGCCGCCGGCCGGCGGCACGACCACGACGGCAATCCGCCCGGCCGGATCGGCGGGCCGGGCACCAACTGGGAGAATCCCCCGGGCTGGCGCGGCGGGCCGGGCGCTTCGCCCGACTACCGATTCTGGCGCCACGGCCGGCAGCGCGTGCGCTTCGAACGCGTGCCCGGCGGCTAGTACTTCAGCCCGGCCTACGGCTACTGGCATCCGCACCACGGGTTCTGGAACCAGGTCCGGCGCTGCTGGCTGGACAACGACGCCAATCCGCCGGGGCCGGCGGGCGGCCGCGGCACCAACTGGGAGAACCCGCCGGGCCGGCGCGGCGGGCCGGGCGCGTCCCCCGACCGCTTCGGCCGCTGCCGCTGAGGCGCGTTCGCGGCGCGCCGCCGGCGTGACCAACGACAGGCCCGGGCCGGTTCGCCCGTGTGCGACAGTCGCGGGC
Organism: uncultured Thermomonas sp.; assembly: GCA_946480065.1. Next base: position 1,198 of record CAMLJA010000022.1, read on the forward strand.
CACGCCTGACCCGGAACCGCCATGCCCTGCCGCCGCCTGCTCGTCCTCGCCCTGGCCGGCGCCGCGTCCGCCGCGCACGCCGGCCAGCCGCCGCTCACCGCCACCACCGCCGCGTCGGGCCTGCCGCGGGCGCCGGAGCAGGAAGCCAGCACCATCGAGCTGGCCGAGCTCTCGTTCCGGGTGGATCCGGCGCGGCAGTGGCTGGACGGCGACGCCACGCTCCACCTGCGGGTGGACCGGCCGGTGTCGCGGCTGGTGGTGGACCTGGACCGCAACTACGCGATCGGCCTGGTGGAGGTCGACGGCACGCCGGTCGGGGCCGCGCACTGGCGCAACCCGGAGGGGCGCATGAGCGTGGACCTGCCGGCGCCGCTCGCGGCCGGGGGTGCCGCCACCCTGCGCATCCGCTATGCGGGCAAGCCGCACGTGGCGCAGCGCGCGCCCTGGGACGGCGGTTTCGTATGGGCGAAGGCGCCGGACGGCCAGCCCTGGGTCGCCACCGCGCTGGAAGGCGAGGGCTGCGACCTGCTGTGGCCGTGCATCGACCACCCGATGGGCGAGCCGCGCGAGGTCCTGCAGCACGTCACCGTGCCCAGCCCGCTGGTGGCGGCCGGCAACGGCATCGCCGAGGGCATGGACGAGCGCGACGGCTGGCGCACGTACCACTGGCGCGCGCGCAATCCCGACACCTACGCCATCGCGCTCAACATCGGCCCCTACGAACTGCTGCAGGCGGACTACCGCAGCCGCTACGGCAACGTGATCCCGCTGCGCTTCTGGTACCTGGCCGGCCACCGCGCGAAGGCGGAGGGACTGTTCGCGGAGTTCGCCCCGATGCTGGACTTCTTCGAGGAGAAGATCGGACCGTATCCGTTCGCCGCCGAGAAGATGGGCGTGGTGGAGACGCCCTACCTGGGCATGGAGCACCAGACCATCAACGCCTACGGCAACGACTACCGCAAGGCCGAGTACGGCTACGACTGGCTGCTCCAGCACGAGTTCGCGCACGAGTGGTTCGGCAACCAGCTGACCAACCGCGACTGGGACCACATGTGGCTGCACGAGGGGTTCGGCACCTACATGCAGCCGCTGTACCTGCAGTGGCTCCGCGGCGACATGGAGTACATGGCCACGCTGATGAAGGAGCGCGCCGCGGTGGTCGGCAAGTACCCGGTCGTCTCCGGCCGCAGCATGACCGAGGAGGGCGTGTACGACGCCGGCGAGGGCCCCGGCAACGACATCTACTACAAGGCCTCGCTGATGCTGCACACGCTGCGCGGCCTGGTCGGCGACGACGCGTTCTTCCGCAGCATCCGCGAACTGGTGTACGGCACCGATGCGCCGCGCCCGGGCGGGTTCCAGCCGCGCTACGCCGACACCGGCGACTACGAGGCGATCGTGGCGCGCCTCACCGGCCGCGACTACGGCTGGTTCTTCGACGTGTACCTGCGCTCGGCGGCGCTGCCGTCGCTGCAGGCGGTGCGCGAGGGCGGCATGCTCGACCTGCGCTGGAAGACCGAGGGCGACCGTCCGTTCCCGATGCCGGTGCAGGTGCGGGTGGGCGACCGGGTGGTGGACGTGCCGATGACCGGCGGGCGCGGGCGGATCCCGCTGCCGGCCGGGGCCAGCTTCACCCTGGACCCGCACTCGAAGGTGCTGCGCGACCTGCCGCAGGTGGCGGAATACCAGCGGGACGCGGCCGAGCGCGCCAAGGCCGCCGCGGGCAAGACGAAGGCGCCCTGATCGCTAGCGCTGGCGCAGCAGCCAGCGCGCCGCCCCGCGCCCCGCGCGCAGGCCGCTGGCGAAGCAGGCGGTGAGCAGGTAGCCGCCGGTCGGCGCCTCCCAGTCCAGCATCTCGCCGGCGCAGAAGATTCCCTCCCGCGGCAGGCCGCCCTGCGACGGTTGCGGGCCTTGGCGCAGCATCAGCGCGTCGTCCAGCGCCTCCAGCCGCACGCCGCCGGCGGTGGAGATGGCCTCGGCCAGCGGCCGCGGGCGCAGCAGCCGCAGCGGCAGCCGCTTGAGCGTTCCGGCGACGCGGGCCATGTCCTGCTGCGCGGGCTTGCCCAGCACTTCGAACAGCAGTGCGCACTTGGCGGCGTCCAATCCCGCCTGCCGGCGCAGGTGCTCGCCCAGGCTGCGGCCCTTGCGGGGCTTCGCCAGGTCGGACTCGAGCCGCGCGAGGTCGCGGCCGGGCGCCAGGTCCAGCTGCAGCGCGGCGCTGCCGTCGCGGGCGATGGCCTCGCGCAGGTCGGCGCCGATCGCGTAGACCAGGCTGCCTTCGATGCCGGTGGCGGTGAGCACGCATTCGCCCTGCAGCGCGTGCGCGCGACCCGCGGCGTCCTGCCAGTGCGCGACCACCGGCTTCAGCGGCGCCCCGGCGAATTTCCCGGCCAGCAGCGCGCTCCAGCCGATATCGAAGCCGCAGTTGGCCGGCTGCAGCGGGGCGATGTCGACGCCGTGCGCGCGCAGCGGCTCCACCCAGGCGCCGTCCGAACCCAGCTGCGGCCAGCTGCCGCCGCCCAGCGCCAGCACCACCGCGTCGGCGGCGAACGCGGCCTCGCCGGCGGGGGTCTCGAAACGCAGCGCGCCGGACGCATCCCAGCCCTGCCAGCGATGGTGGACGTGCAGCTGCACGCCCGCGTCCTTCAGCCGCCGCACCCAGGCGCGCAGCAGCGGGGCTGCCTTGCGGTCCTGCGGGAACACCCGCCCGGAGCTGCCGACGTAGGTGTCCACGCCCAGCCCGCGCGCCCAGGCGCGCAGGGCGTCGGCATCGAAACCGTCCAGCCAGCGGCCCACCGCCGCGGCGCGTTCGCGGTAGCGCGCGTCGAAGCCCGGGCGCGGCTCGCCGTGGGTGAGGTTCAAGCCGCCCTTGCCGGCGATCAGGAACTTGCGCCCCACCGAGCCCTTGGCCTCGAACAGGTGGACCTCGACCCCGGCCGCGCGCGCGGTTTCGGCCGCCATCAGGCCGGCGGGGCCGCCGCCGATCACGGCGAGGCGGGGAGCGGGGTGGGGAGCGGGCATCCGCGCATGATTCCACGGCCGCCGGCGCGCGGCGAGCGCGCGCACCGCTGGCCGCGGGTCGCGGCGTGCCCTAAGCTCGGTGCTTCCTCGAGCGGGTGCCGCGCATGAGCTGGATCGCCATCGTCGCCATCGTCCTCTTCGCCTGGCTGGCGCTGAAGGCGGTGGGCGTGTTCTTCAAGCTGGCGCTGTGGCTGCTGGTGGCGCTGGCGGTGTGGTGGTTCGCGGCGCCGTACCTGGGACTGCCGGTCAACCCGTTCTGAGGCGCGTCACAGCGCGCCGCCGGCGGCGTGGCCGCTGGCCCAGGCCCACTGGAAGTTGTAGCCGCCCAGCCAGCCGGTGACGTCCACGACTTCGCCGATGAAATGCAGCCCCGACACGTGGCGCGACATCATCGTGCCGGACGACAGGCCGTCCGTGTCCACGCCGCCCAGGGTGACCTCGGCGGTGCGGTAGCCCTCGGTGCCGCTGGCCACCAGCGGCCAGTCGCGCAGCAGCGCGGCGACGCCCTCCAGCTCGCGCGGGGTGTACTGGCGCAGCGGCTTGCTGGCCAGCCAGTGCTCGCAGAGCCTTTGGGCGAAGCGCTTGGGCAGCACCTCGGCCAGCAGCGTCTTCAGCTCGGCATCGCGCCGCGCCTGCTGCCACTCGCGCAGCAGCGCATCGGCGTCCTGCCCGGGCAGCAGGTCCAGCTGCAGGTCGTCGCCCGGCTGCCAGTAGTTGGAGATCTGCAGGATCGCCGGGCCGCTGATCCCGCGGTGGGTCACCAGCAGGAAATTGCGGAAGCTGGCGCCGTTGCAGCGGGCCTCCACCGGCAGCGCCACCCCGGCCAGGTCGTGCAGGCGCTCGGCGTGCCTGCCGGTGAGCGTCAGCGGCACCAGCCCGGCGCGGGTGGGCAGCACGGCGTGGCCGAACTGCCGGGCGAGTTCGTAGCCGAAGCCGCTGGCGCCCATGCTGGGGATCGACAGGCCGCCGGTGGCGACCACCAGCGACGGCGCCTCCAGCCGCCCCTGCGCGGTGTGCAGCCGGAAGCGGCCGGCATCGGTGTGTTCCACCCGCTCGATCGCGCAGTGGGTGCGGATCTCCACTCCGGCGGCCGCGCATTCGGCCAGCAGCATCGCCACGACCTGCTTCGACGACTCGTCGCAGAACAGCTGGCCCAGCTCCTTCTCGTGGTACGCGATGCCGTGCCGCTCCACCAGCTCGATGAAGTGCCAGGGCGTGTAGCGCGCCAGCGCCGACTTGCAGAAGTGCGGGTTGGCGGAGAGGAAGTTGGCGGGCGTGGTGCCGGTGTTGGTGAAGTTGCAGCGCCCGCCGCCGGACATCAGGATCTTCTTGCCGACCTTGTTGGCATGGTCGACCACCAGCACCCGCAGGCCCCGCCGGCCCGCGGTCAGCGCGCACATCAGCCCGGCGGCGCCGGCGCCGATGACGAGGGCGTCGAAGGCCTCCGCCACCGCGGGGACGGGTCAGCCGCGCGGGCCGCGCGGCTTGAAGCCGCCCGGCTTGCGCGGGCCGCCGGGGCGGTCGCCGCGCGGCGGCCCGAACGCGCGCTTGCGCTTGGGCGCGTCGATGTCGGCGTCCTCGGCCACCCGCATCCGCAGCGGGCGGCTGGCCACGCGCACGTTCTGCATGTGCTGCAGCAGTTCCGGCGGCATGCCCTCGGGCAGGTCCACCAGGCTGTAGTCGTCGCGGATGTCGATGCGGCCGATGTAGCGCGACTCCAGGTCCGCCTCGTTGGCGATGGCGCCGACGATGTGGCCGGGCTGGGCGCCGTGCCGGTGGCCCACGTCGATGCGGTAGGTGCGCATCGGCAGGGCCGGCGCGTTGGGGTCCTGCGGCGCGCGTTCGCGCGGCTCGCGCTTCGGGCGCTCGGTGCGCTCGCGCGGCTCGAAGGCGCGCTCGGGCGCCGCCGGCTGGGGCAGCAGCAGCGGGGTCTTGCCCTGCACCAGCTTCGCCAGCGCCGCGGCGATCTCCACCGCCGGCACGTTCTTCTCGCGCTCGTAGCGTTCCACCAGGTCGCGGAACACCGACAGGTCGTCGCTGGCCAGCGCGCCCTCGATCCGGTCGAGGAACTTGGCGACCCGGCGCTCGTTGACGGCGTCCACGCTGGGCAGGGCCATCTGCTCGATCTTCTGCCGGGTGGCGCGCTCGATCGCGCCCAGCATGCCGCGCTCGCGCGGGGCCACGAACAGGATCGCCTCGCCCTTGCGCCCGGCGCGGCCGGTGCGGCCGATGCGGTGCACGTAGCTTTCGGTGTCGTACGGGATGTCGTAGTTCAGCACGTGGCTGATGCGGTCCACGTCCAGCCCGCGCGCGGCCACGTCGGTGGCCACCAGCACGTCGAGCTGGCCGTCCTTGAGCCGCTGGATGGTGCGCTCGCGCATCTTCTGGTCGACGTCGCCGTTGATCGCCGCGGCCGAGAACCCGCGCGCGGCCAGCTTCTCGGCCAGCTCGTCGGTGCCCAGCTTGGTACGGGCGAACACGATCATCGCCTCGAACGGCTCGGCTTCCATGATCCGGGTCAGCGCGTCCAGCTTGTTGACGCCGCTGACCATCCAGAACCGCTGGCGGATGTTCTCCGCGGTGGAGGTCAGCGACTTGATCGCGATCTCCACCGGGTCCTTCAGGTAGGTCTGGGCGATGCGCTTGATCTGCGCCGGCATGGTGGCCGAGAACAAGGCCACCTGGCGGGTCTCCGGGGTCTTCTTCAGGACCGCCTCGACGTCGTCGATGAAGCCCATGCGCAGCATCTCGTCGGCTTCGTCGAGGACGAGCAGGCGCAGCTCGGACAGGTCCAGCGACCCACGCTCCAGGTGGTCGATCACCCGGCCCGGCGTGCCCACCACCACGTGGACGCCGCGCTTGAGCGCGGACAGCTGCGGCTGGTAGCTCTGGCCGCCGTAGACCGGCAGCACGTGGAAGCCGGGCACGTGGTGGGCGTATTTCTGGAACGCCTCGGCGACCTGGATCGCCAGTTCGCGGGTGGGCGCCAGCACCAGCACCTGCGGCTTGCCGGCGGCCGCGTCGAGCCGCGCCAGCGCGGGCAGGGCGAAGGCGGCGGTCTTGCCGGTGCCGGTCTGGGCCTGGCCCAGCACGTCGCGGCCCTCCAGCAGCGGCGGGATGGTGGCGGCCTGGATCGGCGAGGGCGACTCGTAGCCGACTTCGCGCAGCGCGGCCAGCAGGGTGTCGGGCAGGCCGAGGTCGGCGAACAGGATGGGGGCGGTCTCGGCGCTCATGGGCGTCTCGCGGGCGTGGTCGCCGGTGGCGGCCGCACAGTGTACGCGCCGGCCGTGGAGCACGGGCTCCAACGGTGGCGGGGACTACCATGCGCGCATGCACCTGCCTGCCTTCGACAACGCCTTCCTGCGCGCGCTTCCCGGGGATCCGGAAGCGCGCAACTTCGTCCGCCAGGTGCCGGGGGCGCTGGGGTCGGCGGTCGCGCCGACCACGGGCGCCGCCCCGCGGCTGCTGGCGCATTCGCGGGAAATGGCGGCCGAGCTGGGGTTCGGCGAGGACGACGTGGCGTCGCCGGCATTCGCCGCCGTGTTCGGCGGCAACGCGCTGCTGCCCGGGATGCAGCCGTTCGCGAGCAACTACGGCGGCCACCAGTTCGGCCACTGGGCCGGGCAGCTGGGCGACGGGCGGGCGATCTCGCTGGGCGAAGCCGTGCTGCCCGACGGCCGCCGCCGCGAGCTGCAGCTGAAGGGCGCCGGACCCACCCCGTATTCGCGCAGCGCCGACGGCCGCGCGGTGCTGCGCTCGTCGATCCGCGAGTTCCTGTGCAGCGAGGCGATGCACCACCTCGGCATCCCCACCACCCGCGCGCTGAGCCTGGTCGGCACCGGCGAGGGCGTGGTCCGCGACATGTTCTACGACGGCCATCCCGAGGTGGAGCCGGGCGCGATCGTGTGCCGGGTCGCGCCCTCGTTCCTGCGCTTCGGCCATTTCGAGCTGCCGGCGGCGCGGGGCGAAACCGCCCTGCTGCGGCGACTGGCGGATTTCTGCATCGCACGCGACTTTCCCCACCTGCAGGGCAGCGGCGAGTCCCTGTACGCCGACTGGTTCGGCGAGGTGTGCGAACGCACCGCGCGGCTGGTCGCCGGGTGGATGCGGGTGGGCTTCGTCCACGGCGTGCTCAACACCGACAATATGTCGATCCTGGGCCTGACCATCGACTACGGCCCGTACGGCTGGATCGACGCCTACGACCCGGACTGGACGCCCAACACCACCGACGCCGCCGGCCGGCGCTACCGCTTCGGCTGGCAGCCGCGGGTGGCCTACTGGAACCTCGGCCAGCTGGCGCGGGCGCTGGCGCCGCTGTTCGGCGACACCGCGCCGCTGCAGGCCGGGCTGGACCGCTACGCCGCCGCCCACGCCGCCGCCGAGCGCGACAACGCCGCGCGCAAGCTGGGCCTGGCCGACTGCCGCGACGCCGACCTGGCGCTGCTGGGCGACCTGCACGCCCTGCTGCAGGTGCACGAGGTGGACATGACGCTGTGGTTCCGCGCCCTGGCCGGGATGGACCCGGCCGCGCCCTCGCTGGCCCCGTTCGAGGCCGCGTTCTACGACCCCGGCAAGCGCGATGCCGGCGCGCCCGCGCTGGCAGGGTGGCTGGCGCGCTACGCCGCCCGGCTGGCCGACGATCCGCTGCCCGCCGGTGAGCGCCGCGCGCGGATGCGCCGGGCCAACCCCGCGTTCGTGCCGCGCAACTGGCTGGTGCAGCAGGCCATCGAGCGCGCGCACCGGGGCGACGTCGCGGGGATCGGCGAGCTCCTGGACGTGATGCGGCGGCCGTACGACGACCAGCCCGGCAACGAACGCTACGCCGGCAAGCGCCCGGACTGGGCGAAGGACAAGGCCGGCTGCTCGATGCTGTCCTGCAGTTCCTGACGCCGGGAGACTGCTCCCGGCGCCTGGCGGGCTTACTTGCCCTTCTTTTCCTTCTTGGCCGCGCGCTTTTCCTTCAGCGACTTCTCCGGCTTCTTCTTCTCGGTCTTCTTCTGGTCCATGCCCTTGCTCATGCCGCGCTCCTTGGTGGTTTGGGGCGGGGCATGCTGGATCGCAGGCGCCCCGGTGGGTGCAGACTACAATGGCGCATGCCCCTTATCACCCTGCAGGGCGTCGACTACAGCGTCGGCGGCCCGTTGTTGCTCGAACACGTCGACCTCGCCATCGAAGCGGGGGAGCGGATCGCCCTGATCGGCCGCAACGGCGCCGGCAAGTCCACCCTGCTGAAGCTGCTGGCCGGGGAACTGCGCCCGGACGACGGCGAGGTGCGGGTGGAGTCCGGCCGCCGGATCGCGCGGCTGGAGCAGGAAGTGCCGCGGGAGGCCGCCGGCAGCGTGTTCGACGTGGTCGCCGCGGGGCTGGGCGAGCTGGGCGCGCTGCTGGCCGAGTTCCACCGCCTGGCCCATGCCGCCGACGTCGATACCGAAGCGCTGGCCGCGGTCCAGGCCGGGATCGAGGCCGGCCACGGCTGGTCGCTGGACCGCCGGGTGGCGGAGACGCTGGAGCGCCTGCAGCTGGACGGCGAGGCGGATTTCGCCCGCCTGTCGGGCGGCATGAAGCGGCGGGTGCTGCTGGCCCGCGCGCTGGTGTCCCAGCCCGACCTGCTGCTGCTGGACGAACCCACCAACCACCTGGACATCGCCGCCATCGACTGGCTGGAGGCCTTCCTGCGGCAGTGGAACGGCGCGCTGGTGTTCGTCACCCACGACCGCCGCTTCCTGCGCGCGCTGGCCACCCGGATCGTGGAGATCGACCGCGGCCAGGTCACCGGCTGGCCGGGCGACTGGGACAATTACCTGCGCCGCAAGGAGGAACGGCTGAACGCCGAGGCGCAGGAAAACGCGCGCTTCGACAAGCTGCTGGCGCAGGAGGAAGTGTGGATCCGGCAGGGCATCAAGGCCCGCCGCACCCGCGACGAGGGCCGCGTGCGCCGGCTGAAGGCGATGCGCAGCGAGCGCGCCGCGCGCCGCGCGCAGGCCGGCAACGTGCGCATGGGCACCGCGCAGGCGGGCGAATCCGGCAAGAAGGTGATCGAGGCCAGGAACGTGACCTTCGCGCATGGCGACAACGTGCTGGTGCGCGATTTCAGCACCGTCATCCTGCGGGGCGACCGCATCGGCCTGGTCGGCCCGAACGGCAGCGGCAAGACCACCCTGCTCAAGCTGCTGCTGGGGCAACTGCAGCCGCAGGCAGGCGAGGTGAAGCAGGGCACGCAGCTGCAGGTCGCCTATTTCGACCAGTACCGCGCCACCTTGCGCGAGGACTGGAACGCCATCGAGAACGTGGCCGAGGGCCGCGAGAGCGTGACCATAGGCGGCCGCCAGAAGCACGTCATCGGCTACCTGCAGGACTTCCTGTTCACCCCGGAGCGCGCCCGCGCGCCCATCACCCGGCTCTCCGGCGGCGAACGCAACCGCCTGCTGCTGGCCAGGCTGTTCGCGCAGCCCTCCAACCTGCTGGTGATGGACGAGCCCACCAACGACCTCGACGTCGAGACCCTGGAACTGCTGGAGGACCTGCTGGCCGACTACCCGGGCACCCTGCTGCTGGTCAGCCACGACCGCGACTTCCTGGACAACGTGGTGACCTCCACCCTGGTGATGGAGGGCGAGGGCCGGGTGGGCGACTACGTGGGCGGTTACAGCGACTGGGTGCGGCAGGGGGCACAGTCCGGGCCGCGCCCGCGCCCCGCAGCGGCGCCGGAACCGGCCCCGGCCGCCGTGCAGCCGGTAGCGACCGGGCCGGCGCGGCGCAAGCTGGGCTACCGCGAGGCGCGCGAGCTGGAGCAGCTGCCGGCGCGGATCGAGGCGCTGGAGGCGCAGGTGGCCGCCGCCACCGCGCGCATGGCCGATCCCGGCTACTACCAGCGCGAGGCCGCGGCGATCGCCGCCGACAACGCCGCGCTGGCGGCGGTGCAGGGCGAGCTCGAGGCCGCCTACGCCCGCTGGGAGGCCCTGGAAGCGGGCTGACGCGGCTTCGATTCCACCCGCGGGGAATGCGTGCAGGTATGGCCGCGCCGGACCCCGCCGGCTACACTAGTGCAGTTATGTGGAGCGGCCCCGCGGCCGCCAGCCCCCCCGTCGCAACCCCCCGAGGCACGCGTGCTGGCCGAATACCTGCCAACCCTGCTGTTCCTGATCGTCGCCACCGGCATCGGAATCGCCCTCATCGTCGTAGGCAACGTGCTGGGCACCAAGCGCCCCGACGCCCGCAAGCTCTCGCCTTACGAGTGCGGGTTCGAGGCGTTCGAGAACGCCCGCATGCAGTTCGACGTCCGCTATTACCTGGTCGCGATCCTGTTCATCGTGTTCGACCTCGAAATCGCGTTCGTCTTCCCGTGGGCGCTGGTGTTCCGCGAACTCGGGGTGTTCGGGCTGGTCGAGATGGGCGTGTTCCTGGCCCTGCTGGTGATCGGCTTCGTCTATGTCTGGAAGAAGGGCGCGCTCGAATGGGAGTGATGGATACGGTCTCCGGGCTGATGCACAACCCGCTGCCGGAAGGGCGGCTGGACGACATCCTGCGGCCGGAAGGCGACAACCCGCTGCTGGAGCACGGCTTCGTCACCACCAGCCTGGACGCGCTGTGGAACTGGGCGCGCACCGGCTCGATGTGGCCGATGACGTTCGGCCTGGCCTGCTGCGCGGTGGAGATGATGCACGCCGGCGCCGCGCGCCTGGACCTGGACCGCTACGGCGTGGTGTTCCGGCCGTCGCCGCGCCAGTCCGACGTGATGATCGTGGCCGGCACCCTGTGCAACAAGATGGCGCCGGCGCTGCGCAAGGTCTACGACCAGATGCCCGACCCCAAGTGGGTGATCTCGATGGGCAGCTGCGCCAACGGCGGCGGCTACTACCACTATTCCTATTCGGTGGTGCGCGGCTGCGACCGCATCGTGCCGGTGGACGTCTACGTCCCGGGCTGCCCGCCGACCGCCGAGGCGCTGGTCTACGGCATCCTGCAGCTGCAGAAGAAGATCCGCCGGATGGAGCAGAACCCGTTCGCGGGCGGCCCGCGCGCGGAAGGGGCGCGGGCATGACCGCGCTGGCCACCGAGCTGGCGGCGCGCTTCGGCGACGCCGCGGTGGAAGTCGCGCCCGGCCGCGGCGAAGTGGGCCTGGAAGTCGCCCCCGGCGACTGGCTGGCCACCTGCACGGCCCTGCGCGACGAATCCGGCTTCGACACCTTCGTCGACCTGTGCGGGGTGGACTACCTGGGCCACGGCAACGACGAGTGGGACACCGAGGTGTCCTCCGAAGGCTTCAGCCGCGGGGTCGAGGGCCAGGGCCCCGGCCGCTTCAAGTGGGGCGAGCAGCCCAGCCACCAGGCGCCGCAGCCGTTCGCGGCCGCGCCCGACGTGGTGTCGCGCGGGCGCCGCTACGCGGTGGTCCTGCACCTGCTCTCGATCCGCCGCAACCTGCGGGTGCGGGTGCGCTGCTTCGCCGCCGACGACGCGCTGCCGGTGGTGGCCTCGCTCACCGGGGTGTGGCCGGGCGCCAACTGGTTCGAGCGCGAGGCCTTCGACATGTTCGGCATCCTGTTCGAGGGCCACCCGGACCTGCGCCGCATCCTCACCGACTACGGCTTCATCGGCCACCCGTTCCGCAAGGA
>CAMLJA010000023.1 GCA_946480065.1 uncultured Thermomonas sp.
CTTCGACCTGCGCTGAGCATCACGCCGCTGGCGGCCCGCCGCGTCAGGTGGCGGGCCGCTGCGCCGGCTTGGGATCGGCGACTTCCCGGCCGGGCCGTGCGTGCCCGGCCATCTCCGCGCCGGCACCGCGCGGCAGCCGCCACATCATCCAGGCCGAACTGGCCGACACCAGCGCCACCGCCGCGAACGCCCAGTAGAAGTTGCCGGCCTCGGTGGCGGGCTGGCCGCGCCACCAGCCGGCCGCCTCCAGCGCGTAGCCGCCGATCGCCACGCCCATGCTCAGCGAGAGCTGCTGCATCATCCCGGCCAGGCTGCTGGCCTGGCCCATCCGCGGCGGATCCACGTCGGCGTAGCTGATCGCGTTGAGGCTGGTGAACTGCAGCGAGCGGAAGCAGCCGCTGACCAGCAGCGCGGCCATCACCACCAGGTGCGGCGTCTGCGGGCGGAACAGGCCGAAGCCGGCCAGCATCGCCGAGGCCAGCAGCGCATTGGCCACCAGCACGCGGCGGAAGCCGAACCGGTGCAGCACCCGCGCGGCCATCGTCTTCATGAACATCGCACCCACCGCCGAGACGAAGGTCAGCGCGCCGGACTGCAGCGGGCTCAGCCCGAAGCCCAGCTGCAGCATCAGCGGCAGCAGGAACGGGGTGGCGCCGATGCCGATGCGGAACAGCGAGCCGCCGACCACGCCGGCGCGGAACGTGGCCAGCCGGAACAGGCCCAGGTCGAGCAGCGGGGCGGCGGTGCGCCGCGCGTGCCAGCCGTAGCCCGCCAGCAGTCCGATGCCCACGGCCAGCGCGGTCGCCGACAGCCACCCCGGCAGCAGGTGCCGCCCGAGCGTGGAAAACCCCAGCATCGCGGTGGCCAGGCCCAGCCCGGACAGCAGGAAACCGCGCCAGTCCAGCGGCGCGGCCGGCGCCTGCAGCGCCGGGATGTGGCGCAGGCCCAGCACGATGCCCAGGGCGCCGATCGGCAGGTTGATCAGGAAGATCCAGCGCCAGTCGAAATAGGTGGTGATGAAGCCGCCCAGCGGCGGGCCCACCACCGGCCCCACCAGCGCCGGGATGGTCAGCCAGCTCAGCGCCTGCACCAGCCGCTCCTTCGGCACCGTGCGCAGCAGCACCAGCCGCCCCACCGGCACCATCATCGCCCCGCCCATGCCCTGCAGGAAGCGCGCGCCCACCAGCTGGCCGAGCGAGCCGCTGGCCGCGCAGGCCAGCGAGCCCAGCAGGAACACGCCGATCGCGCTGGCGAAGGTGCGGCGGGCGCCGAAGCGGTCGGCCACCCAGCCGCTGACCGGGATGAACACCGCCAGCGACAGCAGGTAGGTGGTCAGCGCCAGCTTCAGCGCGATCGGCTCGGTGCCCAGGTCCCGCGCGATGGCCGGCAGCGAGGTGGAGATCACGGTGGAGTCCATGTTCTCCACGAACAGCGCGCAGGCCACGATCAGCGGCAGCAGGCGTTCCTGGGGCAGCAGCGGCCTGCGCGGCGCGCCGCGCTCAGCCCGCATCGATGTCGCCCAAGGCCCGGATCAGTCGGCGCGCGCGCTTGTCCGGCTTGCCCTCGGGCGGCTGGAAGCCGGCCCGCTCGGCGGCGCGCAGCGCGCGCACCTGTTCGCGCGCCAGCCGCGACGCATCGGATTCGCGGTACAGCGCCTGCGCCACGCTGGCCGGCCCGCGCACGGCGGACAGCGCCAGCACTTCGACCTCGAAGCGCTCGTCGCCGCGCTGCACCACCAGCGCATCGCCCACGCGCAGCGCGCGGGCGGGCTTGGCGCGCTGGCCGCCGACCTCGACCTTGCCGGTTTCGACCGCTTGCTTGGCCAGCGCGCGCGTCTTGTGGAAGCGCGCGGCCCACAGCCACAGGTCGAGGCGCATGCTGGCGGCGTCGGCTGGAATGGTCATCGCGTCCCTTACTGCTCCAAAAACGCAAACGGCCACCCGGGGGTGGCCGTCGTGCGGACCGCGGAACCGCCTTACTCGGCGGCGGCTTCCGCGGCGGCCGCGGCCTGCGCGGCGGCCTTGGCCTTGGCGTTGCCGGCCAGGTCTTCCTTGATGCGCGCCTTCTTGCCTTCCAGCCCGCGCAGGTAGTACAGCTTGCTGGCGCGCACGTCGCCGCGGCGCTTCACCTGGACCGAGTCGATCGCGGCGCTGTGGGTCTGGAACACGCGCTCCACGCCGAAGCCGTGGGAGATCTTGCGCACGGTGAACGCGGAGTTCAGGCCGGCGTTCTTCTTGCCGATCACCACGCCCTCGTAGGCCTGCACGCGCTCGCGGTTGCCTTCCTTGACCTTGACGTTGACGATGACGGTGTCGCCGGGGCCGAAGTCGGGCAGCTGGCGCGAAACCTGGGCGGCTTCGAAGTCCTGGACGAGGGTGTGGATCGAGGGCTTGTTCATGGGATCAACCTTGGAAGTCGTGTGCGTGCCTTGGACACGCGCCTGTTGGAGTCGTTGTTGCGCGAGTGCACGTGGACCCGCGTCATGGCATCGGTGGAGCATGGTGTCGCGGCCCCGGACCGGGGCAGCTGCGCATTATGGCCGGTTTTTTCCTTGCGCGCTAGGGATTTAGCCCGCCCGGGACGGGCTCAGGCGTCGCCCTCGGGTTCCTCCATCGCGCGCACGTAGCGCGCCCGGAAGTCCTCCAGCAGCGCGCGGTCGGCCGCGGACAGGCCCGCTTCGTCCAGCAGGTCCGGCCGGCGCAGCCAGGTCCGGCCCAGCGACTGCTGGCGTCGCCAGCGCGCGATCCGGGCGTGGTTGCCGGACAGCAGGACCTCCGGCACCGCGCCCAGCGGGTGTTCCACCGGGCGGGTGTAGTGCGGGCAGTCGAGCAGGCCGTCGCCGCCGAAGCTGTCCTGCGCGGCGGAGTCGGCATCGCCCAGCGCGCCCTCCTGCAGGCGGGCCACCGCGTCCACCAGCACCGCCGCGGCCAGCTCGCCCCCGGACAGCACGTAGTCGCCGATCGACAGCTCCTCGTCCACCTCGGCCTGCAGCAGGCGCTCGTCCACGCCCTCGTAGCGGCCGCACAGCAGCACCAGCCGCGGCAGCGCCGCCAGCTCGCGCACCTTCGCCTGGTCGAGGCGCCGGCCCTGCGGGCTCAGGTACACCACCCGCGCCGGGGCGGGGTCGGCGGCGCGCGCCGCGGCCAGGGCCGCACGCAGCGGGTCGATCATCATCACCATGCCCGGACCGCCGCCGAACGGGCGGTCGTCGACCCGGCGGTAGTTGCCGTCGGCGAAGTCGCGCGGGTTCCAGCCGTGCAGGCCCAGCAGGCCGCGCTCGCCGGCGCGCCCGACCACGCCGTGCGCGGCCAGCTGGGCGACGAATTCCGGGAACAGGCTGACGATGTCGAAGCGCATCGGCATCGGACGTCAGAAATCCGCGTCCCAGTCGACCGTGACCACGCCGCCGGCGAAGTCGACCGAGCGGACCACGTCGGGCTGGACGAACGGGATCATGCGTTCGCGCTCGCCGCGCGCCACCAGCACGTCGTTGGCGCCGGTGGCGAACAGGTGCGAGACGCGGCCGAAGTCCGCGCCCTCCAGGTTCACCACCCGCAGGCCCTCGAGGTCCACCCAGTAGTACTCGCCCGGCGCCGGCGGCGGCAGCGCCGCGCGCGGCACCAGCACCTCGGTCCCGCGCAGGGCCTCCGCGGCGTCGCGGTCGTCGATCCCGGGCAGCGTCGCGATCAGGCCCTTGGCGCCTTCGCGCACCTTGGCGCCCTCGCACGGGCGCTCCGCGCCGCGCGCGTCGCGCAGCGTCCAGGGCTGGTAGCGGGCGATGGCGCGGGCGGGATCGGTGTAGCTTTCCAGCTTCACTTCGCCGCGCACGCCGAACGCACCGTGCAACCGGCCCACGGGAATCATCCTTTCGGAAGACGTCCGCTGGCTGGCGTCCGGTGCGTCCATGGGGTCTGCTGCGGGCCGCCGCCGGCTGCCCGGCCGGGTCAGGCGGCCTTGGCGGCCTGCTTGTAGAGGTCGGCGACCTTCTCGGTCAGCTGGGCGCCGTTGTCCACCCAGTGCTTCACGCGCTCGACGTCCAGCTCGACGCGCTTCTCCTGGCCCTGGGCCACCGGGTTGTAGAAGCCGACGCGCTCGATGTTGCGGCCGTCGCGGGCGCTGCGGCTGTCGGTGACGATGATGTGGTAGAAGGGGCGCTTCTTGGCGCCGCCACGGGTGAGGCGGATCTTGACCATTGCGGTTTCTCGGTGTTGCCCAGCGGCCGGGATGGCCGGGTAAGCCGGCAAGTATAGCGCAGCGGCCGCGGCTGCGGAACCGGCGGCTCAGCCGGCCACCACCACCCCGAACAGCTTGCCCACCGCCGCCGTGAAGCCCATGGCCGCGGCGCTCCACAGGGTCACCCGCAGCGCGCCGCGCCACATCGGCGCTCCACCCACCCGGGCCGCCACCGCGCCGAGCAGCGCCAGGCAGAGCAGCGACGCCGCGGTCACCCACAGCGCGGCGCCGCCTTCCGGCACCAGCATCACCATGCCGATCGGCAGCACCGCGCCCACCGCGAACGCCCCGGCCGAGGACAGCGCCGCCTGCACCGGGCGGGCGCGCAGGGTGTCGGTGATGCCGAGTTCGTCGCGCGCGTGCGCGGCCAGCGGGTCGCGGGCCTCCAGCTGGGTGGCCACCTGCTCCGCCAGCTCCGGGGTCAGGCCGCGCTTGACGTAGATCGCCACCAGCTCCCTGTGCTCGCCCTCGCTGTAGTGCTCCAGCTCCCAGCGCTCCAGGCGCAGGTCGGCGGCCTCCACGTCGGCCTGCGAGCTCACCGAGACGTATTCGCCGGCCGCCATCGACATCGCCCCGCCGACCAGCCCCGCCAGGCCCGCCAGCAGCACCGCGCCCGGGCCGCCGCCGCCCGCGGCCACGCCCACCACCAGGCTGGCGGTGGACACGATGCCGTCGTTGGCGCCCAGCACCGCCGCGCGCAGCCAGCCGGCGTGCGCCCCGCGGTGGCGCTCGTCGGGCTTGGTGTCCGGGATCGGCGCGGGGGCGGTCATGCGGCCAAGCCTAGCGCAACGGCAACCCGCCGCGCCCGCCCATCATCCCGGACAGGCCGCGCATCATCCCCTTCATGCCGCCGCGGCCCAGCTTGCCCATCATCTTCTCCATCTGCTGGTACTGCTTCAGCATGCGGTTGACGTCGGCCGGGGTGAGGCCGGCGCCGCGGGCGACGCGGGCGCGGCGCGAGCCGTTGAGCAGGTCAGGGTTGCGGCGTTCCTTCTTGGTCATCGAGTTGATGATGGCGATCATCCGCGGCACTTCCTTGCCGGTGACCTGCTGCTTCACCGCCTCGGGCAGCTGGCCCACCCCGGGCAGCTTGTCCATCAGCCCGTGCAGGCCGCCCATGGCCTGCATCTGCTCGAGCTGGTCGCGCATGTCGTTGAGGTCGAACTTCTTGCCCTTGGCCACCTTCTCGGCGAGCTTCTTCGCCTTGTCCTGGTCGACCTGCGACTCGACCTGCTCGACCAGCGACAGCACGTCGCCCATGTCGAGGATGCGGCTGGCGGCGCGGTCGGGATGGAACACGTCCAGGCCGTCCGGCTTCTCGCCGGTGCCGACGAACTTGATCGGCTTGCCGGTGACGTAGCGCACGGACAGCGCCGCGCCGCCGCGGGCGTCGCCGTCGGTCTTGGTCAGCACCACGCCGGTCAGCGGCAGCGCCTCGCCGAAGTGCTTGGCGGTGACCGCGGCGTCCTGGCCGGTCATCGAGTCGACCACGAACAGGGTCTCGACCGGGTTGACCGCGGCGTGCAGCGCCTTGATCTCGGCCATCATCGCGTCGTCGATGCTGGTGCGGCCGGCGGTGTCGACGATCAGCACGTCGGCGAAGGTCTTCCTGGCCTCGGCGATCGCGGCCCTGACGATGGCCTCGGGCTTCTGCGCGGCGTCGGACGGGAAGAACGCCGCCCCCACCTGCCCCGCCAGTGTCTGCAGCTGCTCGATGGCGGCCGGGCGGTAGACGTCCGCCGACACCACCATCACCTTTTTCTTGCGCTTGTCCTTCAGGTGCTTGGCGAGCTTGCCCACGGTGGTGGTCTTGCCCGCGCCCTGCAGGCCGGCCATCAGGATCACCGCCGGCGCCGGCACGTTGAGGTTGAGCTCGGTGGCCTGCGCGCCCATCACCGCGGCCAGCTCGTCGCGCACGATGCGCACCAGCACCTGGCCCGGCGTCAGCGAGCGCATGACCTCCTGGCCGACCGCGCGCACCTTGATGCGCTGGACCAGGGCCTGCACCACCGGCAGCGCCACGTCGGCCTCCAGCAGCGCGATGCGTACCTCGCGCACGGCCTCGCCGATGTTGGACTCGGTCAGCCGGCCGCGGCCGCGCAGCCGCTCCATGGTGCCGGACAGGCGCTGGGTCAGGGATTCGAACATGGCGGGACCGCGGTCGGAACGGGCCGCGCAGTATAGCGGCCGCGCCGCGCCGGCCGGCTGTGCGACACTTCCGCGGATGCTGATGCCGTCGCTCGCGATCGCCCTCTACCTGGCCGCCGCCGCGCTGCTCTGGCGCTCGACGGCGGGCGGTTCGGCGCCGGGGCGCGGCTGGATCCCGCTGGCGGCGCTGGCGGTGCTGTTCCACGCCGAGACCCACGTGGAGGCCTGGCGCCTGCTGCAGGGGCCGGACATGCATTTCTTCGCCGCGCTGTCGCTGACCGGCATCGGCATGGCCGCGCTGACCGCGGCGTTCGGCGCCTCCGGTCGGATGCCGGCGCTCGGGATCGTGGTGCTGCCGCTGGCCGCGCTCAGCCTGCTGGGCTATGCGCTGTACGGGCACGCCGACGCCGCCAGCAGCCTGGGCTGGCGGCTGCAGCTGCACGCCTGGCTGGCGCTGCTGGCCTACGCCACGCTGGCGCTGGCGGCGGTGCTGGCGGGCTTCCTGTGGGCGCAGGAACGCGCCCTGCGCCGGCGCGAGTTCCACGCCTGGCTGCGCGCCCTGCCGCCGCTCACCGAACTGGAAACCCTGCTGTTCCGCACGATCGCCGTCGGCTTCGTGCTGCTGACCGCCACCCTGCTGACGGGCGTGCTGTTCGTGGAGAACCTGTTCGCCCAGCACCTGGTGCACAAGACCGTGCTGAGCCTGCTGTCCTGGCTGGCGTTCGGGGCGCTGCTGGCGGGCCGCTGGCGGCTGGGCTGGCGCGGCGCCACCGCGGTGCGCTGGACGCTGGCGGCGATGGCGCTGCTGCTGCTGGCGTTCTTCGGCAGCAAGTTCGTCTTGGAGCTGGTGCTGCACCGGGGCGGCTGAACGGAATACGTTTGCATCTCCAATATTTGCATTGACAACAATTGCATGGGCTAGGAAAATGCGCGCCCATGAAAATGCCGATGCCCCCCGCCGGCCCGTGCACGGGCTCCTCGCTGGGCCTGCTGTTCCGGCAGGTCCGCGACGCCATGTGGATGCGGATGGAGCGCGAACTCGCGCTCGCCGGCCATGAGCTGACCTTCAGCCAGTACGTCGCCATCAAGACCCTGACCGGCGGCGGCACCGCCGGCGTGACCGACCTGGCGCGCGCGGCCGACCTCAACCCCGGCGCGATGACCCGGCTGCTGGACAAGCTGGAGGCCCGCGGCCTGCTGGTGCGGGTCGCCGACCCCAGCGACCGCCGCGCCCTGCACATCCACCTGACGGACGCCGGCCGCAAGCTCTGGCAGGACGTCGACCAGTGCGGCCAGCGGGTGCGCGAGCGCGCCCTGACCGGCATGGACGACGCCACCCGCGCGCAGCTGACCGGCCTGCTCGAGCAGGTCCGCGACAACCTCCTTTCCCCGGACTGACCCCCATGGTTCGAACCGCTCCCTTCGCGGCCGCGCTGGCCGCGGCCCTGCTGACCGCCGGATGCGCGACCAGCGCCGGCATCGTGCCGGACTCGTCGCCGCGCGACGCAGCCACGCTGCAGGCCGGCAAGTCGCTGGCAGGCGTGCGCCTGTCCGATGCCGCCTGGCCGGCCACCGACTGGTGGACCGCGTTCGGCGACCCGCAGCTGGATGCGCTGGTCGGCGAGGCGTTGGCCGGCTCGCCCTCGCTGGCGGCGGCCGACGCGCGCACCCGCAAGGCCATCGCCCAGGCCGGCCTGGCCGACGCCGCGCGCAAGCCCGCGCTGGGCGCCGGCGCCCAGGTGCTGGGCCTGCAGATCCCCGAAACCCTGGCCGGCCCGGAACTGGGCGGCGACTTCAGCGTGGCCGAGCTGCTGACGCTCAGCCTGCAGTGGAGTCCGGACCTGTGGGGCGGCGCACGCGCGCGCTGGCAGGCCGCGGTCGGCAACGCCCGCGCCACCGAGGTGGACGCGCGCCAGGCGCGGCTGGCGCTGGCGGCGAACGTGGCCCGCACCTACGTGGCGCTGGCGCAGGCGTTCGACGCGCTGGAGGCCGCGCAGGCCGACGCCGCGCGCAGCGACGCGCTGGTGGCGCTCAACCGCCAGCGCATCCGCGCCGGGCTCGACAACACCATCGCCCTCAACCAGAACCTGAGCGTCGCGGCCGCGGCGCGCCAGCAGGCGCAGGCCGCGCAGCAGCAGATCGACGCCCTGCGCAACGCGCTGGCCGCGCTGGCCGGCGCCGGCCCCGACCGCGGCTTGGCGATCCGCCGCCCGGCCTTGGGCACGCCTGCCATCGCGCTGCCCTCGGTGCTGCCCAGCGACCTGCTGGCGCGGCGCCCGGACGTGGTGGCGGCGCGCTGGCGGGTGGAAGCGGCCGCGCGCGGGATCGACGCCAGCAAGGCCGCGTTCTATCCCTCCATCAACCTGGCCGCGATGGTCGGGCTGGCGGCCGGCAACCTCGGCGACCTGTTCGGCCGCGACGCGCTGCTGATCAACGGCGGCCCGGCGCTGAGCCTGCCGATCTTCGACGGCGGCCGGCTGGAGCAGCAGCTGCGCGCCAGCGACGCCGACTACGACCTGGCCGTGGCCGGCTACGACCAGGCCCTGCTCGGCGCCATCCGCGACGTCGCCGACGCGGTCCAGGCGGCGCGCGCGCTGGACGCGCAGATCGCCAGCACCGCGCAGGCGCGCCAGGCCGCCGCCCAGGCGCACGCGCTGGTGCTGCAGCGCCGCCAGGCCGGGCTGGCCACCCAGCTGGACGTGCTGGCGGCGCAGAAGCCGCTGCTGCAGCTGGACCAGCAGCTGGCCGCCCTGCGCGCCAAGCGCCGGCTGGCCGCGATCGACCTCGACCAGGCCCTCGGCGGCGGCGTCCCCGTCGCCGCGCCCTCCCCCACCGCCTCGAACTGACCGACACCGCCATGACCACCGAAACCACCCCGAACACGTCGGCCGGCGCGGCCGCCCCGCTGCCGCCCTCGCAGGCCCCGGCCGCCCCCCCCGCCAACCGCAAGCGCCGCCGCGCGCTGCTGGTGCTGCTGGCGGTGGTGCTGCTGGCCGGCGGCGCCTGGCTGGCGTACTACCTGCTGGTCGCGCGCTGGCACCAGGACACCGACGACGCCTACGTGCAGGGCAACATCGTCAGCGTGACCCCGCAGACCGCCGGCACCGTGGTCGCCATCCACGCCGAGGACGGCATGCGGGTGAAGGCCGGCCAGGTGCTGGTGGAGCTGGATCCCAGCGACGCCCGCGTGGCCTACGAGCAGGCGGTGGCGAACCTCGCCGCCACCGTGCGCCAGGTGCGCGGCCTCTACAGCAGCGTGGACTCGGCCCAGGCCGACATCGCCGCCCGCCAGGTGGCGGTGGCGCAGGCGCGCGCCGACGTCCAGCGCCGCAGCGGCCTGGTGGCCAGCGGCGCGGTCTCGCCGGAGGAACTGGCGCACGCGCGCGCCCAGCTGCAGGCCGCCGAGGCCGCGCTGTCGGCCTCGCGCGGGCAGCTGTCGCGCAACCGCGCGCTGGTGGATGCCACCACCGTGGCCGACCAGCCGCAGGTGCGGGCCGCCGCCGCGCAGCTGCGCCAGGCCTACCTCAACCTGCAGCGCGCGGCGATCGTGGCGCCGGTGTCCGGCTTCGTCAGCAAGCGCAGCGTGCAACTGGGCCAGCGGGTGCAGCCGGGCATGGCGATGCTGGCGATCATCCCGCTGGAGCAGGTGTGGGTGGAAGCCAACTTCAAGGAGACCCAGCTGCACGACATGCGCCTGGGCCAGCCGGTCGAGCTCACCGCCGACGTCTACGGCAACGACGTGGTGTTCGACGGCAAGCTGGTCAGCCTGGGCCTGGGCACCGGCAGCGCGTTCTCGCTGCTGCCGGCGCAGAACGCCAGCGGCAACTGGATCAAGATCGTCCAGCGCATCCCGGTGCGGATCGAGCTGGACCCGAAGCAGGTCGCCGCGCACCCGCTGCGGCTGGGCATGAGCATGTCGGTCGACGTCACCGTGCGCGACCGCCAGGGCCCGGTGCTGCCGGCCGCGGCGCCGGCCGGGCCGGTGCTCGCCACCGACGCCTACGCCCGCCAGCTGCAGGACGCCGACGCCCTGATCGAGAAGACCATCGCCGCCAACCTGCCGCAGGGCAGGTCCTGACCCCCTACGCAGGAGTCGCGCCGCCGCGGCGCCCCGTCCCTCCCCCTCCCCCGGGACGCGCCAGCGCCGGCGCCGGCGGCCTCCCCGCCGCCGCTCCTGCACCTCCACCGACCGCCGAGCCCCATGTCCACCATCGCCCAAGAAGAGGAAGCGTTCGGCCTGCCGCCCGGCCGCGAGGCCGCGGCCGCGCCGGCTCCGTTCCGCCCGCCGAACATCGCGCTGACCACGCTGGGCCTGGCGCTGGCCTCGTTCATGCAGGTGCTCGACACCACCATCGCCAACGTCTCGCTGCCGGCCATCTCCGGCAACCTGGGCGGCAGCGCCAACCAGGCGACCTGGGTGATCACCTCGTTCGCCGTCAGCAACGCCATCGCCCTGCCGCTGACCGGCTGGCTCACCCGCAAGTACGGCGAGCGCAAGCTGTTCATGTGGTCGACGCTGGCGTTCGTGATCGCCTCGTTCCTGTGCGGCATCGCCCATTCGATGGGCCTGCTGGTGCTGGCGCGCGCGTTGCAGGGTTTCGTGGCCGGCCCGATGTACCCGGTGACCCAGGCCCTGCTGATCTCGATCTATCCCCCGGCCAAGCGCGGGCAGGCCATCGCGCTGCTGGCGATGGTGACGGTGGTGGCGCCGATCGCCGGGCCGATCCTGGGCGGCTGGATCACCGACAACTACAGCTGGGAATGGATCTTCTTCATCAACATCCCCATCGGCATCTTCGCCAGCGTGGTGGTGGGCCGGCAGCTGAAGGGGCGCCCGGAGCGGCTGGAAACGCCGAAGATGGACTACATCGGCCTGGCCACCCTGGTGCTGGGCGTGGGCGCGCTGCAGATCCTGCTGGACCTGGGCAACGACGAGGACTGGTTCGCCTCGACCAAGATCGTCGTGCTGTCGATCGTGGCCGCGATCTCGCTGGTGGTGTTCGTGATCTGGGAGCTGACCGACCGCGACCCGATCGTGAACCTGCGCCTGTTCCGCCACCGCAACTTCAGCGCCGGCACCGCGGCCATGGTGGTGGCCTACGCGGCCTTCTTCAGCGTCGGCATCCTGGTGCCGCTGTGGCTGCAGCGCAACCTGGGCTACACCGCCATCTGGGCCGGCTTCGCGACCGCGCCGATCGGCATCCTGCCGGTGCTCCTCACCCCGTTCGTGGGCAAGTACGCCAACCGCTTCGACCTGCGCATGCTGGCCAGCTTCGCCTTCGTGGCGATGTCGCTGACCAGCTTCGCGCGCTCGCACTTCAACCTGGACGTGGACTTCCGCCACGTGGCGCTGGTGCAGCTGTTCCAGGGCCTGGGCGTGGCGCTGTTCTTCATGCCGGTGCTGCAGATCCTGCTGTCGGACCTGGAGCCGCACGAGATCGCCGCCGGCTCCGGCCTGGCCACCTTCGTGCGCACCCTGGGCGGCAGCTTCGCGGCGTCGCTGACCACCTACGCCTGGGCCGAGCGCGGGGCCAAGCACCACGCCCTGCTGGCCGAGAAGATCTCCGCCTACGACCCGGCGACGCTGGACACCGTGACCCGGCTGGGCGGCGGCGACCTCCAGCGCGGCGCGTTCATGCTGGACCGGATGATCTCCAACCAGGCGGCGCAGATCGGCTTCAACGAGATCTTCCACCTGCTGGGGATCGTGTTCCTGGTCGTGATCCTGTTCGTATGGGTGGCCAAGCCGCCGTTCGCGGCCAAGACCGGCGCGGCCGCGGCCGGCGGGCACTGAACCGCGCGGGGGCGGGCCTCAGGCCTGCTCCAGCGCATCGGCCAGGCGTTCCACCGCCACCACCTCCATGCCCTTGTAGCTGCCCGATTTGGGCGCGTTCGCCTTCGGCACGATGGCGCGCTTGAAGCCGTGCGTGGCTGCTTCCTTGAGGCGCTCCTCGCCGTTCGGCACCGGGCGGATCTCGCCGCTCAGGCCCACCTCGCCGAACGCGATCGTCTTGCCGGCCAGCGGCGCATCGCGGAGCGAGGACAGCACCGCCAACAGCACCGGCAGGTCGGCCGCGGTTTCCTGCACGCGGATGCCGCCGACCACGTTCACGAACACGTCCTGGTCGCCCACCATCACCCCGCCGTGGCGGTGCAGCACCGCCAGCAGCATCGCCAGCCGGTTGCCTTCCAGCCCGACCACGACGCGGCGCGGATTGGACAGGGGCGAGGCGTCCACCAGCGCCTGCACCTCCACCAGCAACGGGCGGGTGCCCTCGCGCGTGACCATCACGCAGCTGCCGGGCTGCGGTGCGCCCATCCCGGACAGGAAGATCGCCGACGGGTTGGACACCTCGCGCAGGCCGCCGTCCGACATCGCGAACACGCCCAGTTCGTTGACCGCGCCGAAACGGTTCTTGAACGCGCGCAGCACGCGGAAACGC
>CAMLJA010000024.1 GCA_946480065.1 uncultured Thermomonas sp.
CCAGCGCCAGCAGGTCGGCCTGGTCCAGCCCTTCCACCGCCTCCCGCACGCGCCCGCGCAGCCCGCCCAGCGCCAGGTAGGCCGGTCGCCGCCCGGCGGCCTCGGCCTCCGCGCAGGTGGCCAGCAGCAGGTGGCTCTTGCCCACGCCCGCGGCGCCCTGCAGGTAAAGGGCATCGGCCGACGCGCCGGCGGCCAGCGCGCGCAGCTGCGCCACCGCCGCGGGCGCGCCGATGTAGGCCTCCAGCCGCTGCGCGGGCGGATGGCGCAGCGCCAGCGGCAGCTGCGGGACCAGCCGGTCGTCCCGGGCCATGCGTCAGGCGGCCGGCGGCGGCCCGTCCGGCGGGGCCGGCGCGTCCCCGCCGTCCACGAACGGATCCAGCACGATCGGCGGGCGATCGCCCGCGTACAGCCGGCTGTGGGTGTAGCGCTGGTGGGCGTAGTGCAGCAGCACGTTCGCCACCGCCGCCACCGGCAGCGCCAGCAGCATGCCGAGGAAGCCGAACAGGCTGCCGCCCGCCATCACCGCGAAGATCACCGCCATCGGATGCAGGCCGATGCGGTCGCCCACCAGCTTCGGGGTCAGCCAGTAGGTCTCGATCACCTGGCCGATGGCAAACACCGCGCCCACGCCCGCCAGGTGCTGCCAGTCGCCGTACTGCACCAGCGCGGCGATGCCGCCGAAGACCACGATCGAGGCCGGCCCCAGGTACGGCACGAAGGTCAGCAGGCCGGCGATGATGCCGATCAGGATGCCCAGGTCCAGGCCCGCCAGCGACAGGCCGATGGCGTACAGCACGCCCAGGATCAGCATCACCAGCAGCTGCCCGCGCAGGAACCCGCCGAGCACCGCATCGGACTCGCGCGCCAGGTCGCGCACCACCGCGTAGTGGTCGCGCGGGACCAGCGCGCCCACCCGCTCCACCAGCAGGTCCCAGTCGCGCAGGAAGAAGAACGTCAGCACCGGCAGCAGCACGATGTTGGCCAGCATCGCCAGCAGCGCGAAGCCGGAGCGCGAGACGTAGCCCAGCACGGTGGCGGCGATGCCGCCGGCGCGCTCCCAGTGCTCCCGGATCAGCACGAACAGGCGGCCGGGATCCAGCCACGACAGGATCTCCAGCCCGGTGCGGCGCTCCGCCCACGGCAGCGCGGTGCCCACGAACCAGTCGCGGTAGCTGGGCAGGGAATGCACCAGGGTCACGATCTGCTGCTCGATCAGCGGCACCAGCAGCACCAGCGCCACCGCCAGGAGCAGGATCATCGCCCCGAACACCAGCGCCACCGCGCCGTTGCGCCCCAGCCCGGCGCGTTCCAGCCGGTCCACCAGCGGGTCGCCCAGCCAGCCCAGCAGGGCCGCCAGCACGAACGGGCTGAGGATCGGCGCCAGCAGCCACAGCAGCCAGAGCACGCCCACGGCCACCGCCGCCCACTGCAGGCGACGGTAGAACCGCGCGATGCTCGCCAGGTCGGCATCGGCCATCGATCAGTCGCCGAGCCGGAACGCGGGCACGGCCTCGTCGCCGTCGCCCCCGTCCACCGCGGAGAGCACGCCGTCGCGCCCGGCGATGCGGGTGAAGCCCGCCATCCCGGTGGCCAGCTCCAGCTCCAGTTCCAGCGCCTCCGGCGAGGCCGCCAGGGGCCGCACCTGCTTCACGATCGACAGCCGGTCCAGGTAGCCGGCCAGGCGCAGGTAGTCGTCGGTGGATCGGATGCCCAGCACGCGCACGCGGAAGGTGCCCGGCGCGCCGCTGCTGCCGGCCTTGGCGTAGCGCTTGAACAGGGCGTCGGCGGCGCCGTCGGCACCGCCGGCCATCGCCCGCCGCGCGTCGGGATGGGTGGTGGTCCACGTCGACAGCACCCGGCCGTGGTCGACGAAGATCCAGTCGGCCACCCACCCGCCATTGCCGCGGTAGAGCTTGCCCAGCAGCTGCATGGGCGGGCTGTAGCGGCGCGACAGGGCGGCGATCGCCCCGGTGTCGCCGCGCCAGATCGCGCCGGCCGCCGCGCGCTCCGCCGCGCTGCCGCCGGGCAGGCCCAGCGCGTAGCCGCGGACCTTGGCCTGGTCCAGGATCGCGCGGGCCGCCTTGAGCTGGCCCAGCGCCACCAGCCGCGGCCCGCTGCCGTCGTCGATCGCCAGCCACAGCACCGGCTTGGGGCGCGGCATCGGCCACACCGGCAGGCCCAGCAGCTCGACCAGGTCGTCCACCTCGTCGCGCTGGAAGCGCGCGACCAGGGTGGTCTGGAAGCTGGGGGCGCCGGTCGCCGACACCCCCTCGTCCTGGCGGTAGTCGTAGCCGGCCACGTAGTCGCGGGCATGCGACAGCTCGGCGCGCACGCCCGGGCGCGCGGCCGCCTCGCGGTCGCCGGTGACCTTGGCCAGCACCTGGGCCAGCGCGCGCGACAGCGCGGCGTTGCGCTCGCCCTCGGTCTGGTTGCGCACCGCCACCTCGGCCTGGTACGGGCCGCTGGCGGCGGCGCGGTCGCCCTCGGTCCGCTGCGCCGCGGCCGTGCCGGCGCACAGCAGCAGCGCGGCCGCGGCCACGCACCACCAGCCCCGCCGAATCGCTCGCATCGCACTTCCCTGCATGGCCATTCCTTGCCCGGCGCCGCCGATGGCGCCACGGAATGGTGCCGCAGCGCGGCGGGCGCGTCCACGTGGACGCGGCCCACGCGTTAAAATGCGCGTTCACCTGGCGCGCCCGCGCCGTCGCGCCGAGGCTTCCGTGACCGAGTCCCGCCCCACCCCCGGCCTGACCTACCGCGATGCCGGCGTCGACATCGATGCCGGCAACGCCGTGGTCGAGCGCATCAAGCCGCTGGTCCGCCGCACGCTGCGCCCCGAGGTGCTGGGCGGGGTGGGCCTGTTCGGCGGCCTGTTCGACCTGGCCGGCCGCTACCGGGAACCGGTGCTGGTGTCCGGCACCGACGGCGTCGGCACCAAGCTGATCCTCGCCAAGCAGCTGGGCCGCCACGACACCATCGGCCAGGACCTGGTGGCGATGTGCGTGAACGACGTGCTGGTGCAGGGCGCCGAGCCGCTGTTCTTCCTCGACTATTTCGCCACCGGGAAGCTGGACGTGGAAACCACCGTCGACGTGGTCGGCGGCATCGCGAAAGGCTGCGAGATCGCCGGCTGCGCGCTGATCGGCGGCGAGACCGCGGAAATGCCGGACATGTACCCGCCGGGCGAGTACGACCTCGCCGGCTTCACCGTCGGCGCCGTGGAGAAGTCGAAGCTGGTTGATTCCAGCAGGCTGCGCGCGGGCGACGTGCTGGTCGGCATCGCGTCCAGCGGCCCGCATTCCAACGGCTACTCGCTGGTCCGCAAGATCCTGCAGCGTGCCGGCAGCCCGCTGGACCTGGACCTCGGCGGCACCACGCTGGCCGACGCGCTGATGGCGCCCACCCGCATCTACGTGAAGCCGGTGCTGGAGCTGCTGGCCAGGCACGATATCCACGCGATGGCGCACGTCACCGGCGGCGCGCTGGTGGAGAAGATCATCCGCGTGGTCCCGGCCCCGCTGGGCCTGGACATCGACACGTCCAGCTGGCCGCGGCCGGCGGTGTTCGACTGGCTGCAGCGCGAAGGCAACGTGGCAGACGCGGAAATGTGGCGCACCTTCAACTGCGGCATCGGCTACGTGCTGATGGCCGACCCGGCCGACGTGGCCGCCATCGAGGCGGACCTGGACCGCCTGCAGCTGGCGCACTGGCGGATCGGCCAGGTCACCGCGCCGCGCGCCGGCGACCGCCTGCGGATCGGCTGAGGCGGCGCGCGGGATGACCATCCGGCTGGCGGTGCTGGCCTCCGGCCGCGGCAGCAACCTGCAGGCGGTGCTGGACGCCATCGCGGCCGGCGCGCTGGACGCGCGGGTGGTGGGCGTGTTCTCCGACCGCCCGGCGGCGCCGGCGCTGCAGCGGGTGGCGGCCGAACTGCGCTGGGCGCGGGCGCCTTCCGGCTTCCCCGACCGCGTCGCCTTCGACGCCGCGCTGGCCGACGCGGTGGCCGCGGCGCGGCCCGACTGGGTGCTGTGCGCCGGCTACATGCGGCTGCTGGGGGAGGACTTCGTGGCCCGCTTCCGCGGCCGGATGCTGAACATCCATCCCTCGCTGCTGCCCCGCCACCGCGGCCTGCGCACCCATGCCCGCGCGCTGGCCGCCGGCGATGCCGAACACGGCGCCAGCGTGCACTTCGTCACCCCGGAGCTGGACGCCGGCGGCGTGGTGCTGCAGGCCGCGGTGCCGGTGCTGCCGGACGACGACGCCGAGGCACTGGCGGCCCGGGTGCTGGCGGCGGAGCACCCGCTGCTGGTCCGGGCCTTGCAATGGGCGGCGGCCGGCCGCATTTCTGAACGCGATGGCCGGGCCTGCCTGGATGGTCAGCCGGTGTTTACGCCGCCCCGCCTACCGTACGCCCCCGCATGACCCACCGCCGGCGCCTGTCCGCCGAAACCGAGCCGCCCATGGATTCCCGCCGCCTTCCCGTCCGCCTCGCCACCGCGCTCGTGCTGTCCCTGGCCGCCATGCCGGCGCTGGCGGTCAAGCCGTTCGTGGCCGAATACCGCGCCAGCATGCTGGGCGGGGTGACCACCGACGCGCGCATGACCCTGGCCCCCGCCGGCGGCGACCGCTGGACCTACTCGCTGGACATCGACAGCCCGGTCGCCAGCCTGCGCCAGGCCACGGTGTTCGAGGACCGCGACGGCGCCTGGCGCCCGCTGTCCGGGGACGATTCGACCCAGGTGCTGTTCAAGAAGACCGAGAAGCTGGCCAGCTACGACTGGGCCGCCGGCGAGGCCCGCTGGAGCGGGGACGTCAAGGCGGACCGCCGCGGCCCGGTGAAGCTGCAGGACGGCGACCTCGACGCGATGCTGCTGAACCTGGCCATCGTGCGCGACGTCGCCGCCGGCCGGCCGCTGAAGTACCGCATGGTCGACAACGGCGTGGTCCGCCCGCAGGCCTACCAGACGCTCGGCAAGGAGACCGTCACCGTGGCCGGCAAGCCGCGGGTGGCGACCAAGGTCAGCCGCAGCAGCGAGGGCAAGCAGGTGATCGTGTGGGTGGTCGAGGGCCTGCCGGTGCCGGCTCGCATCCTGCAGAAGAAGGACGGCAAGGACGAGCTGGACCTGGTGCTGCAGTCGGTGCGCTGACCGCCTCCTGTCGCAGCGGAAAGCCCCGCGTTCGCGGGGCTTTTTTCGTTGGCGGCGATGGTCGGTCAGTCGATCCGGCGGATGCCGGCGCCCAGCGCGGACAGCTTGGCCTCGATGTTCTCGTAGCCGCGGTCCAGGTGGTAGATGCGGTCGATGGTGGTCTCGCCGTCGGCCACCAGCCCGGCCAGGATCAGCGAGGCCGAGGCGCGCAAGTCGGTGGCCATCACCGGCGCGCCGGTCAGGCGCTCCACCCCGCGCACCACCGCGGTGTGCCCGTCCACGCGGATGTCCGCGCCCAGGCGCAGCAGCTCGTTGACGTGCATGAAGCGGTTTTCGAAGATCGTCTCGTTGACCACGCCCACGCCGTCGGCCACGCAGTCCAGCGCCATGAACTGCGCCTGCATGTCGGTGGGGAAGGCCGGGTGCGGCGCGGTGGTGAGGTTGACCGCGCGCGGGCGCTTGCCATGCATGTCGACGGTGATGCGGTCGCCGGCATCCGCGGTGGACTCGATGGCGACCTCCGCGCCGGCCTCGCGCAGCTTGTCCAGCACCGCGTCCATGGTGTCGGCGCGCGCATGGGTGGCGGTGACGCGGCCGCCGGTCATCGCCGCGGCGACCAGGAAGGTGCCGCATTCGATGCGGTCGGCGACCACCGCGTGTTCGCAGCCTTGCAGCCGCTCCACGCCTTCGACCACGATCCGCGAGGAGCCGTGCCCGCTGATGCGGGCGCCCATCGCGTTGAGGCAGTCGGCCAGGTCGACGATCTCCGGCTCCATCGCCGCGTTTTCCAGCACCGTGGTGCCTTCCGCCAGCGCGGCGGCCATCATCACGTTCTCGGTGGCGCCCACGCTGACCAGCTCGAACACGTGGCGGGCGCCTTTCAGGCGGCCGTCGCAGCGCGCCTTGATGAAGCCGTGGTCGACGACGATCTCCGCGCCCAGCGCCTGCAGGCCCTTGATGTGCAGGTCCACCGGGCGCGAGCCGATCGCGCAGCCGCCGGGCAGCGAGACTTCGGCCACGCCGTGCTTGGCCAGCAGCGGCCCCAGCACCAGCACCGAAGCGCGCATGGTCTTGACCAGCTCGTACGGTGCGACGTGGCTGTCGACGCTGCGCGGATCGACGGTCATCGCGTCCCCCTGGTGGACGACGCCGGCGCCCAGCCCTGCCAGCAGCTTGGCCGTGGTCAGCACGTCGTGCAGGCGCGGCACGTTGCTGATCCGCACCGGCGAATCCGCCAGCAGGGTGGCGCACAGGATCGGCAGCACCGCGTTCTTGGCGCCGGAGATGCGGACCTCGCCCTCCAGCCGGGCGCCGCCGCTGACGATGATCTTCTGCATCAGGCGGCCTCTTCCGGGGTCAGGGTGCGTAACTGCAGGGCATGGATCTCGCCGCCCATGCGCTCGCCCAGGGTGCCGTAGACCATGCGGTGGCGGGCCAGCGGCAGCTTGCCGGCGAAGGCCGCGCAGACCACGGTGGCCTCGAAATGGACGCCGTCGTCGCCCCGGACGTCGGCGCGGGCGCCGGGCAGGCCGGTTTCGATCAGCTGGCGGATGGTGTCGGCGTTCATGGCGTGGCAGGCGTGCTCAAGTAAACTGAACGACCAAGTTTAATCGGAAACCCCCTTGCCCCCGTCCCCGCCCGCCGACGCCCCGCGCTTCGACTTCGCCGCCAGCGGGCGGCGCGTGTTCGAGGTGGAGCGCGAGGGCCTGGCCGCGGTGGCCGCCCGGATCGACGGTGCCTTCGGCGCCGCCTGCCGCGCCATCCTGGCCTGCGGCGGCCGGGTGGCCTGCTCGGGGATGGGCAAGTCCGGCCACGTGGCCCGCAAGATCGCCGCCACCCTGGCGTCCACCGGCACCCCGGCGTTCTACGTCCACCCGGGCGAGGCCGCCCACGGCGACCTGGGCATGGTGACCGACGCCGACATCGTGCTGGCGCTGTCGTATTCCGGCGAGAGCGACGAGCTGCTGCTGCTGCTGCCCGCGCTCCGGCGCCAGGGCAACGCGGTGATCGCGATGACCGGCCGCGCGGGCTCCACCCTGGCCCGCGAGGCCGACATCCACCTGGACGTCGCGGTCCCGGCCGAGGCCTGCCCGCTGGCGCTGGCCCCCACCGCCAGCACCACCGCGGCGCTGGCGATGGGCGATGCGCTGGCGGTGGCGCTGCTGGAGGCGCGCGGCTTCACCGCCGACGACTTCGCCCGCTCGCACCCGGCCGGCGCGCTCGGCCGGCGCCTGCTGCTGCACATCACCGACGTGATGCACGCCGGCGACGAGGTGCCGCGGGTCGGCCCCGGGGCCAGCGTCAGCGAGGCGCTGGTGGAGATGAGCCGCAAGCGCCTGGGGATGACCGCGGTGGTCGACGGCGACGGGCGGTTGCTGGGCCTGTACACCGACGGCGACCTGCGCCGCAGCCTGGACGACGCCAGCGTGGACCTGCGCGCGACCCGGATCGACGCGGTGATGACGCGCGCGCCCAAGACCATCGGCGCCGACGCGCTGGCGGTGGAGGCGGCGCGGCTGATGGAGGCGCACCAGATCAACGCGCTGCTGGTGACCGAGCGCGACGGCCGCCTGGTCGGCGCGCTGAACATCCACGACCTGCTGCGCGCGCGGGTGGTCTGATGGCCGCCCCGCGCTTCCCCCCCGACCTGCTGGCGCGCGCCGCGCGGATCCGGCTGATCGGCTTCGACGTCGACGGCACCCTGACCGACGGCGGCCTGTCGTTCGACGTCGACGGCCGCGAGACCAAGCGCTTCCACGTCCAAGACGGCATGGGCCTGGTGCTGCTGCGCCACGCCGGCATCGAGGTGGCGCTGGTCAGCGCGCGCCGCAGCGAGGTGACCCTGGCGCGCGGCCGCGAACTGAAGGTGGCGCGGCTGCACGTCGGCGAGCGCAGCAAGCTGGACTGCATGCGCGGGATCGCCGCGGAGATGGGCATCGGCATGGACCAGGCCGCCTTCATGGGCGACGACCTGCCGGACCTGGCGGCGCTGCGCGACGCCGGCCTGGCCATCGCCCCGGCCAACGCCCACCCGTGGGTCGCCTCCGCGGTCCACTGGATCACCCCGCGCGCCGGCGGCGCGGGCGCCGCGCGCGACGCCTGCGACCTGCTGCTGCACGCGCAGGGCAAGGTGGAGGCGATCCTGGCCCACGGGGAACATCCGTGAGCTGGCGCGCCGGACTGACCATGGCGCTGCTGCTGGCCGCGATTGCCAGCGGCTGGTCGATCTGGCGCCATCGCGTCGCCGCGGACGCGCCGAAGGCGGCGCTGCGCTCCGACTTCGTGCTGGCCGACTTCGAGATGGTGTCGCTGGACAGCGAGGGCCGCGAGTCCTTCACCCTGCGCGGCCCGCACCTGCAGCGCGACCCGGGCGCCAAGTCCATGACCCTGGAGACGCCGCTGTTCCTGGTCCCGGACCGCACCGGCGCGCACTGGGAAGTCCGCGCCCGCCGCGGGCTGGTGCCCGACGACGGCAAGCAGCTGCAGCTGCGGGGCGACGTGGTGGCCACCAGCCCGGCGCAGGTCCCGCCGCCCACCCGGATCGAAACCGCCTCGCTGGACCTGTTCCCGGACCAGCACCGCGCCGCGACCGCCGCCGACGTGGCGGTCACCCGGCCCGGCCTTACAATGCGCGGGCGCGGCCTGCGCGCGGACTTCGACCGCCAGCAGGTTTCCCTCCTCTCCGACGTGCATGCCCGCTATGTCCCGACGTCACGCTGACACCGCGCTGCGCGCGCTGCTGGTGGCCGCCCTGGCCTTCGCCGGCGTGGCCCTCGCGCGTACCTCCGACCGCAACCAGCCGATGGACATCGAGGCCGCGCACCAGGTGTGCGGCTTCGGCGCCAACGACACCTGCACCCTGACCGGCAACGTCACCATCGACCAGGGCAGCCTGCACGTGGTCGCGGCCAAGGCGGTCATCGAGCAGAACGGCGGCGAACCCACCCGGATCCGGATGACCGGCGGGGTGACCCTGCGCCAGGCGCTGGACGACGGCAACCAGATCGCCGCCAGCAGCAGCAGCGTGGACTACGACCTGCGCAGCGAGGTGGTGGTCTTCGCCGGCGACGTGGAGATCCGCCAGCAGCGCGGCACCCTCAGCGGCCAGCGCGTGGTCTACAACATGAAGACCGGGCAGGTGGAGAGCGGCGGCGCCGGCGGGGGCCGGGTCAAGATGCGGATCCTGCCGAAGGCGGCGCAGGGCCAGCCCGCCGGGACGGGCGGCTGATGCTGGTCGCCGAGGGGCTGCGCAAGCGCTACCGCTCGCGCGAGGTCTTGCGCGACTTCGGGCTGTCGCTGGACGCCGGCGAGGTGGTGGGCCTGCTGGGCCCGAACGGCGCCGGCAAGACCACCTGCTTCTACATGATCGTCGGCCTGGTGCCCGCCGACGCCGGCAGCATCCGGCTGGACGGCCGCGACATCACCGGCGAGCCGATGTACGCCCGCGCCAAGCTGGGCGTGGGCTACCTGCCGCAGGAACCGTCGGTGTTCCGCAAGCTCTCGGTGGCCGACAACCTGCGACTGGTCCTGGAACTGCGCCCCGACCTGGACGACGACGGCCGCGCCCGCGAGCTGGCGGACCTGATGGACGAACTGCAGATCGCCCACGTGGCCGACCAGCCGGGCGCCAGCCTGTCCGGCGGCGAGCGGCGGCGGGTGGAGATCGCGCGCGCGCTGGCCGGCAAGCCGCGGCTGATCCTGCTGGACGAACCGTTCGCCGGCGTCGACCCGATCTCGGTCAACGAGATCCAGCGCATCGTCCGCCACCTGAAGGACCGCGGGATCGGCGTGCTGATCACCGACCACAACGTGCGCGAGACCCTCGGCATCTGCGACCGCGCCTACATCCTGGCCGACGGCGCCGTGCTGGCGCAGGGCAGCCCCGCCGCGCTGCTGGACAACCCGGACGTGCGCCGGGTCTACCTGGGCGACACCTTCCGGCTCTGATCCGCCGCCCGGGCGCCCCATCGCCGGCGGTTGCGGCTATGCTGGAAGCGCATGAAGCCGCGCCTGTCCCCCGCGCTGCACCAGCACCTGGTCCTGACGCCGCAGCTGCGCCAGGCGATCCGGCTGCTGCAGCTGTCCGCGGTCGAGCTGGAGGCCGAACTCGCCGAGGCGGTGGCCACCAACCCGCTGCTGGACTGGGCCGAGGAAACCGCCGGCCCGGAACCGGGCGACGGCGCCGCCGAAGCGGCGGACCCGGGCAGCGCGGACGCGCCCGCCGAGCGCCTGGACGAGCACTGGGACCGCGAGGCCGAACCCTGGCAGGAGCGCAACGGGCCGGCCGCCGATTCCGATGACGACTACGGCGAGGCCGGCGAGCGGGCCGCGGCCGCCGACACACTGCGCGACCACCTGTTGTGGCAGCTGCACCTGGGCCACTTCAGCCAGCGCGACGCCGCGATCGGGGTGGCGCTGATCGACGCCATCGACGACGACGGCTACCTGCGCGACGGGCTGGACGCGATCGCCGAGGCGCTGGACCCGGGGCTGCGCGCCGGCGGGGACGAGATCCTGCAGGTGCTGCACCGGATCCAGCAGTTCGACCCGGTCGGGGTGGGCGCGCGCGACCTCGGCGAATGCCTGCGGCTGCAGCTGCGCGCGCTGCCGGAGGACACCCCGGGGCGCGCGCTGGCGATGGAGGTCGCTACCGGCGCGCTGGCGCGGCTGCCCCGGATCGGGCTGGACGGGCTGTGCGCGGAACTGGACTGCCGCCGCGAGGACGCCGATGCCGCGGTCCAGCTGCTGCGCAGCCTGGATCCCCGTCCCGGCGCCCAGCACGGCGAACTGCCAGCCGGCACCTACGTCACCCCGGACTGCGTCATCTGGCGCCGCCAGGGGATGTGGCACGTGGCGCTGGCCGCCGGCGCCACCCCGCGGCTGGGCATCCAGCGCGGCTACGAGCAGATGATCCGGCACGCGGCCGCGGCCGACGCCGACTACCTGCGCGGTCGCCTGCAGGAGGCGCGCTGGCTGCTGAAGGGCCTGGAGGCGCGCGCCGACACCCTGCTGCGGGTGGTCCGCTGCCTGGTGCGCGAGCAGGCCGCGTTCCTCGAGTTCGGCGCGCAGGCCCTGCACCCGCTGACCCTTCGGCGGGTGGCGGAGGAGCTGGGCATGCACGAGTCCACCGTCTCGCGTGCGATCGCCCGCAAGTACGTGCGCACCCCGCGCGGCACCATCCCGCTGCGCGACTTCTTCGCCTCCGGGATCGAAACCGGCGACGGCGGCAGCGCGTCCAGCACCGCCATCCAGGACATGATCCGCCGGCTGGTGGCGGCGGAGGACCCCCGCAAGCCGCTCTCCGATGCCCGCCTGGCCGACACGCTGAAGGCCGAGGGCGTGCCGGTGGCGCGGCGCACGGTGGCAAAATACCGCGAGGCCCTGCACATCCCGGCCTCGCACGAACGCGTGCGCATCGGCTAGCCGCCGCCGCGCCACCCCGGTCGCCCGACCGGTCATCCCCCCGCCCCAGGAGGTCCACATGCAGATCGAAACCCACGGCCACCAGATCGACGTCACCCCGGCCCTGCGCGACTACGTGGACAACCGCTTCGCGCGGCTCCAGCGGCACTTCGACCACCCCTGCCAGATCCGCGTGCAGCTGGCGCTGGACAAGCCCGACCACCGCGCCGAGGCCACCGCGACGCTGGCCGGACGCACCCTGCACGCGGATGCCAGCGCGCAGGACATGTACGCCGCGATCGACCTGCTGGTGGACAAGCTCGACCGGCTGCTGATGAAGCACAAGGAGAAGATGGTGGACCACCACCGCGGCGAGGGCCTGGCGCAGGTCGACCAGGGCTGACGCGCCCCGCCCCGCCTCCCTGGCCATGAACGCTGCCCGGATCACCGCCGGCGAACTGTACGAGTGGCAGCAGGAGCGGCTGGCGCTGCGCTGGCTGGCCGGCCAGGACGGGCGGGAACGCGTGCTGGAAGCGGTGGACACCGTGGCCCGGCGGCCGTCGCTGGCGGGCTACCTCAACATGATCTACCCCAACAAGGTCCAGATCCTCGGCACCGAGGAGCTGGCCTGGCTGGACGGGCTGGACGCGCGCCAGCGCTGGGAAACCATCCACAAGCTCATGGACCACCGGCCGCTGGCTCTGGTGATCAGCAAGGACCAGCCCTGCCCCGACGACCTGCGGCTGGCCGCCGGGGAAACCGGCACCCCGCTGTGGAGCTCGCCGCGGCGCGGCCATGAACTGCTCAACCACCTGCAGTACAAGCTGGCGCGCACGCTGGCGCCGCGGGTCACCCTGCACGGCGTGTTCCTGGAGATCTATTCCATCGGCGTGCTGATCACCGGCGAGTCCGGTTCCGGCAAGAGCGAGTTGGCGCTGGAGCTGGTCACCCGCGGCCACCGGCTGGTCGCCGACGACGCCCCGGAGTTCACCCAGATCGCGCCCGACGTGCTGGACGGCGCCTGCCCCGAGCTGCTGCAGGACATGCTGGAACTGCGCGGCCTGGGCGTGCTCAACATCCGGCAGATGTTCGGCGACACCGCGGTCAAGCGGAACAAGTACCTGCGCCTGATCGTGCACCT
>CAMLJA010000025.1 GCA_946480065.1 uncultured Thermomonas sp.
GCTGCGCGCGACGCCCTGCGCCCGGCGCTGGCCGCCGCGCTGCGGCTGGTCCCGCGCGAGGCGCCGGCGCGCCCGGCGCGCGGCTGGCGGGTCTACCTGCCGCCGCTGCCCACGCCCGCCGACGCGCAGGCGATGGCGGCGCGGATGCGCGCGGCCGGCATCAGCGACCTGTACGTGATGGGCGCGGGCGAGGAACCCAACAGCATCGCCCTGGGCCGCTACGGCAGCGAGGACGCCGCGCGCCGGCGCGAAGCCGACCTGCGTGCGCGCGGTTTCGCCGCCCGGGCCGCGCCGCTGGGGGCCGGCGAACCCCGCTGGTGGCTGGACGCGCGCCTGCCCGCCGGCGCCGACCGCGCCGCGCTGGCCGCGCTGGGGCCCTCGGCGCCGCTGGACTGCGACCGCCTGCGCTGAACCGCGCCGGCGGGGCGCAGGCTAGAATCGGACCCGCGCCGCTTTAGCTCAGCTGGTAGAGCAACCGCCTTGTAAGCGGTAGGTCGTCCGTTCGATCCGGACAAGCGGCACCAGCCCGCCCGCCGCGCGTGTGTCCCGCCGCGCCGCACCGCCCAGAGGACCGCCATGCACCGCACCTATCCCCCCGTTTCCGTGTTCGGCGTGCCCACCGACATTGGCGCCTCCCGCCGCGGCGCCTCGATGGGCCCCGAAGCCCTGCGGGTGGCCGGCATCGTGGAGGCGATCGCCGCGCGCGGGATCGAGGTCCGCGACGCCGGCGACGTGCCGGGGCCGCGCAACCCGGTGTCGCCGCCGGTGGACGGCTACCGCCACCTGGACGAGGTGGTGGCCTGGAACCGCGCGGTGTTCGACCGGAGCACCGCGGAACTGCGCGCGGGCCGCATGCCGATCCTGCTGGGCGGCGACCACTGCCTGGCGATCGGCTCGATCGCCGCGGTCGCGGCGCACTGCCGCGCCACCGGCAAGCAGCTGCGGGTGCTGTGGCTGGACGCGCACGCCGACTTCAATACCCGCGAGATCACCCCCAGCGGCAACATCCACGGCATGCCGGTGGCCTGCCTGTGCGGGCTGGGTCCGGCGCCGCTGGTGGAGCTGGGCGGGCACGTCCCGGCGCTGCGGCCGGCGGACGTGCGCCAGATCGGCATCCGCTCGGTCGACCCGGGCGAGAAGCGGCTGGTGAAGGAACACGGCCTGGACATCTACGACATGCGCCACATCGACGAGGTCGGCATGCGCCGGACGATGGAGGCGGCGCTGGACGGGGTGGACGACGACACCCACCTGCACGTCAGCTTCGACGTGGACATGCTGGATCCGTCGATCGCGCCCGGCACCGGCACCCGCGTGCCCGGCGGCGTGAACTACCGGGAGGCCCAGCTGATCATGGAAATGGTGGCCGACACCGGCCGCCTCGGTTCGCTCGACCTGGTGGAGGTGAACCCCGCGCTGGACCGCCGCAACGCCACCGCCAGGCTGGCGGTCGACCTTGTCGAGAGCCTGTTCGGCAAGTCCACCCTGATGCGTGATTGACCCTGGCGCCCGGCGCGGTTCATCGGCCGTTCCGGCGCCGCCGCGGCTTGCACGCCGGCTTCACGGGTGGATGGGGTTTCATCGGCGCGTGGCGGGGCCGACGGCCGGCACGCCCATCCGATTCCCCAGAAGGAGCCATCCCATGAAGCGTGTATTCGCCCTGCTGATGCTGGTTGCGTTTTCGTCCGTCACCCTGACCGCCTGCAACACCGTCTCGGGCATGGGCAAGGACATCGAGTCCGCCGGCGACAAGATCGACGACAAGGCCCAGGACTGCAAGGACGCCAAGTGCTGATCCACCGGGCCTTCGCCCCGGCGAAGGCCTGAAGGCGCAAGGATGCGGCGGGCCGGGAGCGATCCCGGCCCGATTCTTTTGCGGCGGAAAGCCGTTGCGCGCGCCCGGCCGCGCTGGCTAAGCTGGCGCCGCCAAAGACCAACCGGAGGACGCGATGGCACGCATGGGCAAGCTGGCCCTGGTCGCCCTGGCCTGCATGACGCTGCTGACCGCCTGCAACACCGTGAGGGGTGTGGGCAAGGACGTGCAGAAGGCGGGCGAGGCGATCGAAGGCGCCGTGAAGTAAGCGCGGCGCGCCGCAACGCGCGAAGGCCGGCCCAGTGCCGGCCTTCGTTCTTTCCGGGGTCAGCGCGCGTCCGGCGGGTCCGGTACGAAGCCGCCGGGGAACGCGCGCGGCCGTGCGTGCAGCGGTCCCGGCGCCGGCAGCACGCCCAGCGCGGCCAGGGTGCCGGCATCGTCGTAGCGCAGCGTCTCCAGCTGGTCGGGGCGTGCGCCGCGGCGGCGGAACGTGGTCTGCCCCACCGGCGCCCATTCGCGGGCGCCGTGCCCGGTGCCCAAGCGCTGAGGCGCGGCCTCGGCGGCGCCGGCATCGGCCGGTTTCGCCGCGCGCGCGGCCACCGGTGGCGGCGGCGCGGGCGGCGCCCAGGGGCGCGGCGCGTCCTCGCGGAACACGGCGACCCCGACCACGCCGACGTCGTCCGGGCGCCCGGTGCGCGCGGCGTAGCTGTCGGGCAGGTCGGTGAACACGAACTGCGCGATGTCGTCCAGCGACTTGCGCCAGCCGGCGATCTCCGCGGTTTCCCACGGGTCCAGCACGTAGCCGGCCTGCGACGGCGCGGCGGTCTGGCCGCTGACGGCGTTGACGCCGTCCACCGACAGCACCACCAGCACCCGCTCGCCGGTGCGGTTGGCCAGCCGCACGGCATAGCGGTGGCCGGGCACGCCGGCGATCCAGGCATCGCCGCGGTGGCGGTATTCCGGCAGCCACTGGCCGGTCTCGCGGTCCACCACGTCGAGGTCGACCAGCACGGCGCCGCGCGGCTGCGCGGCCAGGGTCGGGCAGGCCGCGGCGGCGGCCAGGGCGAGGGCGAGCAGCAGGGGGCGTGGCATCGGCATTCTCCGCGGAAGGTGCCGGTGCCAACGCGCGGCGGCGGCGGACGGGGTTGCCGGAGGCGCCGGTTACACTGTGCGCCGCATCGAACCAGCCCCCCGCGCATGAGCAAGACCCGCGTCCTGACCGGCATCACCACGTCCGGCACCCCGCACCTCGGCAACTACGTCGGCGCCATCCGCCCGGCGATCGCGGCCAGTCGCGCGCCCGGCGCGGAGAGCTTCTACTTCCTCGCCGACTACCACGCGCTGATCAAGGTGCAGGATCCGGCGCGGGTGCAGCGCAGTACCCTGGAGATCGCCGCCGCGTGGCTGGCCTGCGGGCTGGACCCGGAGCAGGTCTGGTTCTACCGCCAGTCCGACATCCCCGAGATCCCCGAGCTCACCTGGCTGCTCACCTGCGTGGCCGGCAAGGGCCTGCTCAACCGCGCCCACGCCTACAAGGCGGCGGTGGACAAGAACCGCGCCGAGGGCGAGGACGACGACGCCGGCATCAGCGCCGGGCTGTTCATGTACCCGGTGCTGATGGCCGCCGACATCCTGCTGTTCAACGCGCACAAGGTGCCGGTGGGCCGCGACCAGGTGCAGCACATCGAGATGGCGCGCGACTTCGGGCAGCGCTTCAACCACCTCTACGGCGCGCCGGGCGCCGAGCCGCACTTCGTGCTGCCGGAGGCGGTGATCGACGAGCAGGTGGCCACCCTGCCGGGCCTGGACGGCCGCAAGATGAGCAAGAGCTACGACAACACCATCCCGCTGTTCGCGCCGCGCGCCGCGCTGAAGAAGCTGATCGCCGGCATCGTCACCGACTCGCGCGCGCCCGGCGAGCCCAAGGACACGGAGGGGTCGGCGCTGTTCCAGCTCTACCAGGCATTCGCCGGCCCGGAGGAGACCGCCGCGTTCGCGCGCGCGTTCGCCGACGGCATCGCCTGGGGCGAGGCCAAGCAGGCGCTGTTCGAGCGCATCGATTCCGAGGTCGCGCCGCTGCGCGAGCGCTACGAGGCCCTGGTCGCCGAACCCGCGGCGATCGAGGCGGTCCTGCGCGATGGCGCCGCCCGCCTACGCGCCGCCCACGCCACCCCGGCGCTGGCGCGCCTGCGCGAGGCGGTGGGCCTGCGCGACCTGTCGCGGATGCCGGCGGGCGGGGCGAAGCCGGCCGGCCGCAGGGAGGCCGACGCGCCGGCGGTGTTCAAGCAGTACCGCGATGCCGACGGCAGGTTCTACTTCAAGCTGGTGCAGGGCGAGCGCGTGCTGCTGCAGAGCGTGGGCTTCGACTCGCCGCGCGACGCCGGCCAGCGGGTGGCCGCGATCAAGCAGGGTGAGGTGGGCGACGCCGCCAGCGACTTCCAGCTGGGCGAGGGCGTCACCGAGGACGAGGTGAACGCGGCGCTGGCGGCGTTCGTGGCGGCCGCGCTGGAGGACGGGGAGGGCCGGCCATGAGCGACGTCGCGGGAATGCCGGCGCTGGCGCTGGTGCTGTTCGCGCCCTGGTTCCTGATCCTGTCGGTGCTGTACTGGCTGTACCCGCGCGCGCCGCGGCATGCCGCCCGCCGCCGCTTCGACGCCGCGGCGCTGCTGCTGGCGTTCGCCGGCTGCCTGGCCAGCCTGCACTGGAGCTTCGGCATCGCCGACCGCGGGTACGGCCACCTGTGGCCGCAAATCCTGGCCACCTCGGTGGGCTACGGCGTGTTCCTGGCCCTGCTCGGCGGCGCGTTCTGGCTGCGCCGGCGCCTCCATCCGGCGGCGGCGCGCTGAGCGTGGACACGCGTGCCGGGAGCGGCGCACCGGCGCAAGGGTAAAAAAAGACGGCGGGCCGAAGCCCGCCGTCCTGGTGTCGCGGGGCGCCGCCCGGTTACTGCGGCTGCGCCAGG
Source organism: uncultured Thermomonas sp. (assembly GCA_946480065.1). The sequence goes on from CAMLJA010000025.1 coordinate 4,776, forward strand.
TCGTCCAGCAGCGCGGCCAGGAAGCGCGCCGCCTCGCCGCCGGTGCAGGCGCGGTGGTCGAAGGTCAGCGAGATCGGCATGCGCCGGTGGACCTCGATCCCGCCCATCACCGCGACCACGTCGTGCGAGAGCTTGCCGGCGCCGACGATGGCCACGCATGGCGGCACCACCACCGGCGTCGCGTAGCGGCCGGCGAACATGCCGAAGTTGGACAGCGAGATCGTGTAGCCGGACAGCTCCGACGTGGCGATGGAACGATCCTCGACCTGCGCGCGCAGGCGCTTGATCGCGGCGCGCACGCCGGTGGCGTCGAGCATGTCGGCGTTGCGCAACGCGGGCACGAACAGGCCGTCGTCGGTGTCCACCGCGATGCCGATGTCCACGTGCGGATGCAGGGTGCGGGTGAGGTTGGGACCGTCGAACCAGGCATTGAGCGCCGGCACCGCCTTGCAGGCGGCCACGATCGCGCGCACCAGGCGGGCGGTGATGTCCTGGCGGCCGATCCACGCGTGCAGGTCGGCGTCGTCCACCAGGGTGGTGGGCACCACCTGCGCGTGGGCGTCGGCCATCACCCGCGCCATGTTCCGGCGCACGCCCTTGAGCTGCTCGGGCTGGCCGCTGGCGGGGGCGCCGGGCGGCCGCGTGCGCATCGGCTTGCCCGACTGCGACAGGGTGCTGCGCTGGGCGGCTGCGGCGGGTGCAGGCGCGGACGCCGCCGGCGCGGCGGCCCGCGCCGGGGTGATGGCGCCGGCCCTGGCCGAGCCGTCGGCGGCGGCCTGCTTCACGTCCTGCATGGTGACGGTGCCGTCCGGGCCGGAGGCGCGGACGCGGGCGATGTCGACGCCCAGCTTGCGCGCCATCGCGCGCACCGCCGGCACCGCCTTGACGCCGCCCACCGCGACCGCGGCCTCGCTGACCACCGCGTTGCCCACCTGCATCGCGCCGACCACGGTGCCTGCGTCTTCCGGCTCCGCCTTCGCGGCGGCTGCCGGGGCCGGCGCCGCCGGTTCCGAGGCGGCGTGCGACGGGCCGTGATGGTGGCCGGTGTCCTGGCCTTCCGCGCGCTGCGGCAGGCTGGGGTCGATCTCGAACTCGGCCAGCATGGTGCCGGTGACGATCACGTCGCCGGGGCCGCCGGCCAGCTTCAGCACCTTGCCGGACACCGGCGAGGGCACGTCGACCACGGCCTTGGCGGTTTCCATCGAGACCAGGTTCTCGTCCAGGCGGATCACGTCGCCTTCCTTGACGTACCACTCCACGATGGTGGCGTCCGGCAGGCCTTCGCCGAGGTCGGGCAGGAGGAACTTCTTGCTCATGGGGCGTCCTTCAGGAGTAGGCCATCGCGCGCCTGGCGGCGGCGACGATCTTGTCCACGCTCGGCAGGTACTTCATCTCGAGGCGGAACAGCGGGATGTGGGTGTCGTAGCCGGTCACGCGCTCGACCGGGGCCAGCAGGTCGAACAGGCATTCCTCGGCGACGCGCGCGGCGACCTCGGCGCCGAAGCCGGCGGTCTTGGCGGCCTCGTGCACGATCACGCAGCGGCCGGTCTTGGCCACCGATTCGGCGATGGTGGCGAAGTCCAGCGGCTTCAGCGTGGCCACGTCGATGACCTCGGCGCTGATGCCCTCGGCGGCCAGCTTGTCGGCGGCCTCCAGGGTCTCCTTCACTTGGGCGCCCCAGGTCACCAGGGTGATGTCGCTGCCGTCGCGCAGCACGTAGCACACGTCCAGCGGCAGGGCCTCGCCATCGTCCGGCACCAGCTCCTTGTACTGGCGGTAGATGCGCTTGGGCTCCATGTAGATGACCGGGTCCGGGTCGCGGATCGCGGCCAGCAGCAGGCCATAGGCGCGCTGCGGCGAGCTGGGCATCACCACCCGCAGGCCGGGGACATTGGTGAAGATGGATTCGTTGGCTTCGGAGTGGTGCTCCGGCGCGCGGATGCCACCGCCCCACGGCACCCGCAGCACCATCGGGCAGGTCAGCCGGCCGCGGGTGCGGTAGCGCATGCGCGCGGCGTGGCAGACGATGAAGTCGACCATCGGGTACATGAAGCCGTCGAACTGCGCCTCGGCGACCGGCTTCATGCCCTGGCTGGCCATGCCGACGGTCAGGCCCGCGATGGTGGTTTCGTCCAGCGGGGTGTCCAGCACGCGCTGGTCGCCGAACTGCTGCTGCAGGCCGGCGGTGGCGCGGAACACGCCGCCGTTGACGCCGACGTCCTCGCCGAGCACCACGACCGCATCGTCGTGCTTCATCTCGTGGGCCAGCGCCTGGGTGATCGCCTCGATCAGCGTGATGGGTTGCGCGCTCATGCCCGGCCCTCCAGCGCGATCGCGGCATCCCGCTGCGCCAGCACGTCGGCCGGCATGTCGCCGTAGAGGTAGTCGAACATCGCTTCCACCGGCTGCACCGGGGTCTCCAGGTAGGCGTTGATCTCGACGTCGACCCGCTTGCCGCATTCCTCGATCCACGCCGTTTCCTGGGCGTCGTCCCACAGCTTCTGGTCGACCAGGAACTTGCGCAGGCGCAGGAAGGGCTCTTTCTCCCAGGCCGCCTTGACCTCCTCCTCGCCGCGGTAGCGGCGGGCGTCGTCGGCGGTGGTGTGGTCGTGCAGGCGATAGGTCAGGAACTCGATGACCGTGCCGCCTTCGCCCTTGCGCGCGCGCTCGGTGGCGCGGCGCATGGCTTCCAGCACCGCCACCAGGTCATTGCCGTCCACCTGCAGGCAGGCCAGGCCGCCGGCCAGGCCCTTCTGCGCCAGCGTCTGGGCGCCGGTCTGGGCCTTGCGCGGCACGCTGATCGCCCAGCCGTTGTTGATCACGCACAGCACCAGCGGCAGCGAATAGGCGCCGGCGGAGTTCACCGCGGCGTAGAAGTCGGTCTTGGACGACCCGCCGTCGCCGCAGCAGGCCACCGCCAGCCGGTCCTGCCCGCGCAGCTTGAAGCTCAGCGCCGCGCCGGCCGCCATCAGGCACTGGGTGGAGATCGGCACGCACCACGGGTAGTCGTTGCGCGGGACCTCGAAGTCGTTGCCGCGCTCGTCGCCGCCCCAGTACATCAGCACGTCGCGCGGCTTCACCCCGCGCATGAACTGGGCGCCGTATTCGCGGTAGCTGGGGGCGAACACGTCCTCGGGCTGCATCGACGCGCCGATGCCGACGTGGGTGGCCTCGTGGCCCAGGCAGGCGGCGTAGGTGCCGAGCTTGCCGGTGCGCTGCAGGGCGATCGCCTTGCTGTCGAAGGTGCGCACGAACAGCATCTGCTTGAACAGCGGCAGCAGGGCCTTGGCGTCGGGCACCGCCGGCGGCAGCGGGCCGGCCAGGGTGCCGTCGGGCTTGAGGTATTGCAGGTATTCGATCTCGAACGTGGCGGCAGTGGTCATGGGCGCCTTCGGGGGGAAACGATCCGCCCATGATACCGGTTGCCCCGGGCGGGCCCGTTGCGCGGCGCAAAATCCCGCTCGCCGGCTTGATCCGGGTCAGCCGGGGCGCCGGTGGCGCATGCGAGAATCCGGGCATGGCCATCGACCGAAACGAGCGCGACCTGGAGAGCGGCATCCACACCGACCTGGACGGCCGCCTGACCTACGGCGGCTACCTGCGGCTGGACCGGCTGCTGTCGGCGCAGCAGCCGCTGTCGGACCCGCCGCACCACGACGAGATGCTCTTCATCATCCAGCACCAGACCAGCGAGCTGTGGCTGAAGCTGCTGGTGCACGAGCTGACTGCCGCCACCGCCCACCTGCGCGAGGACCGGGTGTGGCAGTTCGGCAAGGTGGCCGCGCGCTGCAAGCGGGTGCTGGACCAGCTGACCGCGCAGTGGTCGGTGCTGGAGACGCTGACCCCGTCCGAGTACATGGAGTTCCGCGAGATCCTGGGCCCCTCGTCCGGGTTCCAGTCGCTGCAGTACCGCACGGTGGAGTTCCTGCTGGGCAACAAGAACGCGGCCATGCTGAAGGTGTTCGCGCACGATGCCGCCGGCCACGCCGCGCTGGAGGCGGTGCTGCGCGCGCCCAGCCTGTACGACGAATTCCTGCGCTACCTGGCGCGCTGGGGCCACCCGGTGCCCGACGCCCACCTGCAGCGCGACTGGTCGCGGCCGCACGTGCTGGACCCGGCGCTGGTGCCGGTGTTCGAGCGCATCTACGAGGACACCACCCGCTACTGGCGCGAGTACGCGCTGTGCGAGGACCTGGTGGACCTGGAGACCCAGTTCCAGCTGTGGCGCTTCCGGCACATGCGCACGGTGATGCGGATCATCGGCTTCAAGCCCGGCACCGGCGGCTCCAGCGGGGTGGCGTTCCTGCGCAAGGCGCTGGAGCTCACCTTCTTCCCGGAGCTGTTCGAGGTGCGCACGGTGATCGGTCCCGCGGGCGAGACGGCGCCGCGCCCCGGTTGAGCCCCGCCGGCCGCCCGGCCAGCCGGGTGGTGCAATGCAGCATGCGCCGCCCGCGTTGACGTTTCCGCGCCGACTGGGCGATCCTCGGGCGCTTCGCGCCTTTCGCGCATCCCCCGGGGGTCAGATGAATACGAACGTGCCGAACGCCGCGGAGCCGATGGGTCCGCCGATGGACAGGCCCGCCGCCACCGGCGGCGTCCCCGACTTCCCGCAGAAATTCGGCCATCCGCGCCCGCTGTGGATGCTGTTCATGACCGAGTTCTGGGAGCGCTTCGCCTTCTACGGCATGCGCTGGGCACTCACGCTGTACATCGTGCAGGCCTTCTACGCCGGCGCCGGCGAGGGCGAGGCCCCCGCCAGCCGGATCTATGGCGCGTACCTCGCGCTGGTCTACGCGGCGGCGATCATCGGCGGCTACATCGCCGACCGGGTGATCGGCTACCAGCGCTCGATCCTGCTCGGCGCGGTGGTGATGTCGGCCGGCCTGTTCATGATCGCCTGGCCCGACCAGACCATCTTCCAGCTCGGCCTGGCCACGGTGATCGCGGGCAACGGCCTGTTCAAGCCCAACATCTCGGCGATGGTGGGCCAGCTCTACGGTCCCACCGACGAACGCCGCGACTCCGGCTTCACCCTGTTCTACATGGGCATCAACGCCGGCGCCTTCATCGCCCCGATCCTGACCGGCTGGCTGGCCGCCAAGGTGTTCGGCACCGACGCCATGCCGTCCTACAAGATCGTGTTCATCGCCTCCGGCATCGGCATGCTGCTGAGCCTGGTGTGGTTCTGGTTCGGCCGGCGCCAGCTGGGCCCGGTCGGCCGCCCGCTCCCGGGCGCGGAGAACAAGACCCGCGTGCTGGGCGTGCTGGCCTTCATGCTGGCCTCGGTGCCGGTGTACTACTTCCTGCTGGCGATCGACGCCGGGATGCTGCAGTGGATCCTCAGCGCCATGTTCGTGGTGCTGTGCGTGATGATCCTGGTCGAGGGCTTCCGCGAGGGGCCGGTGGCGCGCGACCGCGCCGTCGCGATGCTGATCATCTTCGTGTTCAACGTGCTGTTCTGGTGCTTCTTCGAGCAGGCGGGCAGCTCGTTCAACTTCCTGGCCGACAAGATCGTGGACCGCGACTTCAGCGGCTGGATCTTCCCGGTGGGCTGGTTCCAGTCGGTCAACTCGCTGGCCATCATCACCATCGCCCCGGTCCTGGCCTGGCTGTGGCTGCGCATGGGCAGGGCCAACCCGTCGATCCCGCGCAAGTTCGGCCTGGGCCTGATCTTCAACGGCCTGGCCTTCCTGCTGCTGATGTTCTCGCTGTCCAGCCTGGTGAACGCCGCCGGCCTGATCCCGTTCTGGACCCTGTTCATGGTCTACGTGATCCAGTCGGTGGGCGAGCTGTGCCTGTCGCCGATCGGGCTGTCGATGACGACCAAGCTGGCCCCGTCCAAGCTGGTGGGCTTCGCGATGGGCGGCTGGTTCCTGTCCACCGGCATCGGCAACAACCTGTCGGGCATCTTCGCCAGCCACATCAGCGGCGAGACCGGCATGACCGTGGCCTCGGCGCAGGCCGGCTACACCCAAGGCTTCTGGATCCTGATGGGCGGCGGCGTGCTGCTGTTCCTGGTGGCGCCGCTGATCCAGCGCCTGATGCACGGCGTGAAGTAAGCGCCGCGCGGCAGTTCGCGAAAACGGCGCCCGCGGGCGCCGTTTTCGTTGGGGCGGCCGGCCGGGGCGCCGTCAGCGGTCGGTCGCGGTCGCGTGCTCGGCGCGCAGCTCCAGTTCGTCCAGGCGGTCCAGCAGCCGGAACAGCAGCGCGCGCTCGGCGGCCGGCAGGCCGGCCAGCACCTGGCGCTCGAACGCCAGCGCCTGCGGCGCCACCTCGTCGTAGACCGCGAGCCCCGCCGGCGAAAGCCGCAGCACCGAGCGGCGGCGGTCGTCCGCGTCCCGCGCGCGCCGCAGCCGGCCGGCGGCCAGCAGGCGCGCCACCGCGCGGCTCACCGCCACCTTGTCCATCGCCGCGCGCTGCGCCACCTCGGTGGCGGACAGGCCGGGGTAGCGGCCCAGGATGGCCATCACCCGCCACTCGGTGACGCCCAGCCCGAAGCGCGCGGAATAGTCGCGCGCGATCGCGCTGCTCAGGCGGTTGGACAGCACGCTGAGCCGGTACGGCAGGAACCGCTCCAGGTCGAGCTGCGCGTGCGCCGGGGCGGCGGACGGGGGCTTGCGGGAAGGGGGCATCTGCTGCGCCGCGGCTTGAGATGGTTGCAAATGAAACCATATGATACCCACCCCCAGCCAGGACGCCCCCCATGAGCACGCAACCCAACCCCGGCATGCAGGTCACTACGTTCGAGAACCCGATGGGCATCAACGGCTTCGAGTTCGTCGAGTTCGCCGCGCCCGCCGGCCAGGGCGACGCCATGCGCGCCTACCTGCGCAACCTGGGCTTCACCCCGGTGGCCCGCCACCGCGACCGCGCGATCACCCTGTTCCGCCAGGGCGGGATCAATTTCCTGCTCAACGAGCAGCCGGATTCGTTCGCCTCGGCGTTCGCGGCCGAGCACGGCCCGTCGGCCTGCGGCTTCGCGATCCGCTTCCGGAAGCCGACCACCGAGGTGCTCCAGCACGTCGTCGCCAACGGCGGCGAGGAAATCGACGGCGAGGGCGCGGTGGACGCGCTGAAGATCCTGGGCATCGGCGGCTGCATGCTGTACCTGGTCGACGACGGCGCCGACCCCTACCGCGACTACGTCTTCCCCGATGGCGTCGAGCGCCAGCCGCAGGGCTTCGGCCTGACCTTCATCGACCACCTGACCCACAACCTGTTCCTCGGCAACATGCAGAAGTGGTCGGACTACTACGAGAAGCTGTTCAACTTCCGCGAGATCCGCTACTTCGACATCAAGGGCGCCAAGACCGGGCTGCTGTCGAAGGCGATGACCGCGCCGGACGGCATCGTGCGCATCCCGCTCAACGAGTCCAGCGACGAGAAGAGCCAGATCAACGAATACCTGCGCGACTACAAGGGCGAGGGCATCCAGCACATCGCGCTGTTCACCGACGACATCTACGCCACGGTGGAGAAGATGCGCGAGGCCGGCGTGGCCTTCCTGGACACCCCGGACAGCTACTTCGACGTGATCGACCAGCGCGTGCCGGAGCACGGCGAGGACGTCGAGCGGCTGCGCCGCAACGCCATCCTGATCGACGCCGACCCCGAGACCAAGCAGCGCAAGCTGCTGCAGATCTTCACCACCAATGCGATCGGCCCGATCTTCTTCGAGATCATCCAGCGCAAGGGCAACGAGGG